>JAEYYS010000518.1 GCA_023428335.1 Verrucomicrobiota bacterium
ACCTGTATCTCATCGACGGCAAGCTCGACGACGAGGCCAGCAAGACCGGGGCACTCGCCGCCGGGATTCCCGGTGCCCTGCGCGCCTACGACCTGGCCCTGCGCAAGCACGGCAAACTGACGCTCGCCGACCTGCTGCGCCCGGCCGCCGACCTCGCCGAGAAGGGCTTTGCCCTCGACGAGGTCTATGCGCGCAAGCTCGCCGCCACCGCCGCCAAGCTGCGCCCGTTCCCAGCCTCGGCGGCGATCTTCCTGAAGGCCGATGGCAGTCCCTTGAAGCTGGGCGAGATCCTCGTGCAGCAGGACCTCGCCGCCACCTACCGCGCCATCGCCGAGCACGGGCTCGAATGGTTTTACGGCGGCGACTTCGCGCAGCGCACGGAATCTTGGATGAAGGCGAATGGCGGCATCGCCACGGCGGCGGATTTCGCCAACTACCGCGCCGTCGAGCGCGAACCGGTGCGCGGCCGCTACCGCGGTTATGAAATCGTTTCCATGCCACCACCGAGCAGCGGTGGCCTGCACGTTCTGCAGATCCTCGGCATGGTCGAGCGTTTCCCGCTGCGCGAGCTGTCGCCGGCACGCCGCGCCCATGTGGTGGCCGAGGCGATGAAGCTTGCCTTTGCCGATCGCGCCCACTGGCTGGGCGATCCCGATTTTGCGCGCGTGCCGCGCGGCCTGCTCGATGTCGACTACCTCGCCGGGCTGTCGGCGCGCATCGATCCCGACAAGGTCACGGCCGTGCCCGCGCATGGCACGCCGCCGCGCTGGGAGGGCGACATCTTTGGCAAGCACACGACCCATCTTTCCACCGCCGATGCCGAGGGCAACTGGGTGGCGCTCAACCAGACGATCAACACCGCCTTCGGCAGCAAGGTGGTCATCCCGGGCACGGGCGTGCTGCTCAACAACGAGATGGACGACTTTGCCGTGCAACCCGGCGTGCCCAACGCCTTCAAACTGGTCGGCACCGAGGCCAACGCCGTGGCGGCGGGCAAGCGCCCGCTGTCGAGCATGAGCCCGACCCTGGTCTTCTAGGACGGCAAGCCCCTCCTCAGCACCGGCGCGGGGGGTGGACCGACCATCATCACCCAGGTCGTGCAGCTGCTGATCGGCGTGCTCGACGACGAGTTGGGCCCCAACGCGGCCTTGGCGAAACCGCGGGTGCACCACCAGTGGGCCCCCGACGAACTCAAGGTCGAGACCGGTCTCGGCGAAGCGACCCTCACCGAGCTGGAAGGCCTCGGCCATAAGCTCAGTCGTTCGACCCGCTACGGCGCCTGCCAGTGCGTGCTCTTCGATGCTCAGCGCCGCCTGCTCGTGCCGGCACACGACCCGCGGGTCCCGGGCAAGGCGGCCGGCTGGTGAAGGGCGCTGCCGGGTGTAGCTGCCTCATCGGACCTGTCGGACCTGTCGGACCTGTCGGACCTGTCGGACTCGTCGGACTCGTCGGACTTGTCGGACTCGTCGGACTCAGACAGCCGCGGATTTTCGGATGCACAGCCGGAAAGGCTGGTGTCGAATGCCGCCATGAAACGCCTGCTCGCCGCCCTGCTCGCCCTCGCCTGCCCTGCCCTTGCCGCAGCGGAGGCACCCAACGTCGTGCTCATTGTCGCCGATGACCTCGGCTACGGCGACCTCGGCTGCTTTGGCTCGACCACGATTCGCACGCCCAACCTCGACCGCATGGCGGCGGAGGGCACGAAGTTCACCAGTTTCTGCGTCGCCCAGGCGGTCTGCAGCGCCTCGCGCGCGGCCTTGATGACCGGCTGCTACCCGAACCGGGTCGGCATGCAGGGCGCGCTCAACCACACCAGCCGCGAGGGCCTGAGCCTGGAGGAGCGCCTGATGCCCGAGGTCTTCAAGAAGCACGGCTACGCCACCGCCGCCTACGGCAAGTGGCACCTCGGCACGCGGCCAATGTTCCACCCCTGCAAACGCGGCTTCGACGAGTTTTGGGGCATCCCATACTCGAACGACAACAGCAAGTACCACCCGAGCCTGGCTGCCGAGATGCCGCCGCTGCCGCTCTACGAGGACGCGCGCATCGTCGCCACCGACCCCGACCAAAGCCAGTTCACCCGCCGCATCACCGAGAAGTCGGTCAGTTTCATCCGTCGCCACGCGGAAAAACCCTTCTTCCTGTACGTGCCCCACATCATGCCCCACGTGCCGATCTTTGCCTCGGAACGCTTCAAGGGCCAGTCGCCCCACGGCCTCTACGCCGACGTCGTCGAGGAACTCGACTGGTCGGTCGGCATGATCCTCGAGGCGTTGAAGCAGGCTGGCGTCGATGACAAAACCCTGGTCCTTTTCTTTTCCGACAACGGCCCCTTCCTCAGCTACGGCAACCACGCTGGCAGCGCCGCGCCGCTGCGCGAGGGCAAGCTCACCTCCTACGAGGGCGGCGTGCGCGTGCCCTGCCTGGCGCGCTGGCCCGGCCGCGTGCCGGCGGGTCGCGTTTCCAGCGACCTGCTCACCGCCATGGACCTGCTGCCAACCTTCCTGACCTGGCTGGGCGCCGAGGCACCGGCGAAGAAGATCGACGGCGTCGACGTCGGCGACGTCCTGCTCGGCAAGCAGGGTGCGGTGAACCCGCGCACGAGTTTTGTGTACTACGCCGGCAGCGAGCTGCAGGCGGTGCGCGAGGGCGACTGGAAACTGCACTTCCCGCATCCTTACATCACCCCGCATGAAACGCCGGGACGCGACGGCAAGCCGGCGAACTGGGAGAACATGAAGCCGGCGGCCATCACCCAGTCGGGCATCGAAGGCATTGCCACCCGTCATGGCTACAAGGTTGCGCGACAGGAACTCGCCCTCTACCACCTGGGCGAGGATCCGGGCGAAACCAAGGATGTCAGCGCCGCGCATCCGGAGATCGTGGAGCGACTCCAGAAGCTCGCCGAACCCCTGCGCCAGGAACTCGGCGACGCCCTCACCGGCACGAAGGCGACCGCCGCCCGGCCGGTGGGCCGCGATGAGGAGTGAGGCTGCCTGTCCGGCCGAAGCAATCGTGCGGTTTCCAAACCGCAGCCCACGCACCTTGGCCGCAGCCCGAGTCAGGCCGTCGGATACACCCAGGGCCCGCGGTACTCGCGGCGCAGCAGCTTCGAGGCCTCGGCATCGCCGACGATGATCTCCTTGTCGGCATCCCAGGCGATGCTGCGACCGGCCTTCCACGACAGCATGCCGAGCATCGGCAGGCAGCTGGAACGGTGCGCGCTCTCAATGTCGGCCACGGGTTTGCGCCCCTTTTCAATCGCCTCGATCAGGTCGTTCCAAAGCAGCGTCAGGTTGTGGCCATCGGGCTCCTGGAGTTGGTGGTCGCCATGTTCGATCTGCTTTTTCGGATCGGCTGGGTAAAAGGTCCAGCCGTCGCGCCAGCCGATGTGCAGCACGCCGTTCTCGCCGTAGAAATAGGCGCCGATCTTGTGCTTCTCGCTGGCGTTGTCGGCGAACTTGCGGTGCTCCCAGACAGCGGTGAACTGCTCGAACTCAAAGGTCGCCACCTGATGGTCGGGCGCGTCGGTGGTCTGCTCCTGATCGTTGAGCACGGGCGCGCCGGCGATGGGACGGCCGCCGGTGCAGAAGACCTTCTTCGGCCCCTTCTCGCCGCTCCACCAAAGCACCTGATCGAGCCAGTGCACGCCCCAGTCGCCCATCGTGCCGTTGGCGTAGTCGAGGAAGTGGCGCCAGCCGCCCGGATGCAGCTTGCTGTTGAAGGGCCGCATCGGCGCCGGGCCGCACCAGAGGTCCCAGTCCATGCCTTCGGGCACCTTGCCATTCGGCTTGGGCGCCTCGACACCGCCCTTGCCGGCGACAAAGCAGCGCACCATGCCCACCTTGCCAACCTTGCCCGAGCGCAGGAAGTTCATCGCCTCGACGTGATGCGGGCCGATGCGGCGGTGCAGGCCGACCTGGACGACAACGCCGCTTTCGCGCGCCGCCTTCACCATGGCGCGGCTCTCCTCGATCGTGTGACCGGTCGGCTTCTCGACCAGCACGTGCGCACCGGCCTTGCAGGCGGCGATGGTCTGCAGCGCGTGCCAGTGGTCGGGCGTGGCGATGATGACGATCTCCGGCTTCGCCTCGGCGAGCAGCTCGCGGTAATCCTTGTAGCCCTTCGGCGTTTCGCCGCTGTCCGCCTCGACATCGGCGATGCCGTTCTCGAGCACGTTGGCGTCGGCATCGCACAGGGCGACGACCTTGGCGCGACCCGAGGCCATCGCCTCGCGCAGCAGGTTCATGCCCCACCAGCCGGAGCCGATGAGGGCGACGCGGTACTTGCGGCTTTCCGCACCCAGCACGGTCAACCGTGACCAAGCGAGCGAGGCGGCGGTGGCGGAGGTGAGAAAGGTGCGGCGGGAGGTCGGGGTCATGACGCGAAGATCAACGGCGCCAACCGGCCGGGTCAATCGCGAATCGTCGGCTTCGGCCGCGCCGTGCGCTGGGCCTGGACCAGCTCGCGCACCAGCGGATTCGGGAAACGCCGGCTGGGAGTGACCGCATAAAAGGCCTCGCTCAAGCGCGGCACCCGGCAGCGCTCGACCAGCACGCCGGATTCCAACTCGTCGCGCACCACCACCGGCGGCACCAGGGTCAGGCCCTCGGATTCACGCGCCAGCAGACGCAGCATCGCCATGTCATCGACCTCGGCGGCAATCACCGGCCGGATGCCGGCCTGGTCGAGCAGCAGGTCAAAGGCGCCGCGAATGCTGTGCTCCAGGCTCGGCAGCACCAGCGGCACGCCGCGCAGGTCCTCCGGGAAGTTGAAGGTGCGGCGACTACCGCGCCGGCGCCGGCCCACCAGGCTGACCGGCTGCTCGTCGAGCAGGTGGCTGTGCCAGCCGGTCTCGGCATCGCGCCGCACCGGCATGTTGGAGAGCACCAGGTCAAGGGTGTGCGCCTGCAACTGCGCCAGCAGTTCGCGCAGGCTGCCCGAGCGGATCACCAGTTCGACATCGGCGCGCGCCAGCAGCGGATGCAGGAAGGCAAACTGGAAGTTGCGCGACAGGGTCGCCACCGCACCGACGCGCAGCAGCTTGCGCCGGCCGGCGGCGCGGTTCTGCAGCAGGTCCATCATCTCCTCGCCCGCCTGGAAGATCGTCTCCGCATAATCGAGCGCCAGCCGCCCCGCCTCAGTGAGCACGAGCGACTTGTGCTGCCGGTCGAACAGCGGCTGGCCGAGGCTTTTCTCCAGGCGGCGCAGCTGCACGCTCAGGGCCGACTGCGACAGGTTGAGCCGCTCCGCCGCGCGGGTCAGGCCGCCCTCGGCGGCGATGGCGCGGAAGTAGCGCAGGTGGTGGTAGTTGAGGAAGGCCATGCTTTACATTTACCAAAGCGAACGATCTTTGCAAAAACATCTATTGGAGAGAACCCATGGAAAAGCGCACCAAGGCGGCGCCCATGAACCTCCTCGACTCCACTCCCGTCTCCCTCGCCTCGGCCCAGGTGGCCGTGCCGCTCTTCGGCCTCGCCCTGCTCGTGCCACTCTGGTCGCACGGCCGCGCCGCCGCCAGCCATGCCAGCAGACTGATGGCCGCCATCCTGATTCTGGCGATCGCGGCAGCCTCAGCGGTGGCGATCGGCGGACCGGCCGGCTGGCAGAGCGCCAGCGGCCTCGTCAGCTTCCGGCTCGATGCGCTTTCCGTCACCCTGCTGACGCTGGTCAGCTTCCTCGGTCTGGTGGTGACTCGCTATGCGGTCAACTATCTGGACAATGATCCGCGCCAGGCGCGTTTCACCCGCGCGCTGATGGCAACCCTGGCCTCGGTGCTGCTGCTCGCGGTTGCCGGCAACCTGCTGCAGTTCGTGGTCTGCTGGACGGCGACCAGCCTGTGCCTGCACCGGCTGCTGACCTTCCCCGCGGGCAGTCGCACCGCCGCGCTGGCCGCGCGCAAAAAGTTCCTCATCAGCCGGCTCGGCGACGCCTGCCTGCTCGCCGCCCTGGTGCTGGTCTGGCGCGGCTTCGGCACCTGGGACTTTGCCACCCTGTTCGCCGCGGCGGAGAATCCCGGCCCTGCTCAGGCCGCTGTGCTGCCCTGGGTGGCCTGGTTGGTGGTCGCCGCGGCCCTGATGAAGTCGGCGCAACTCCCCTTCCACAGCTGGCTGCCCGACACCCTCGACACGCCAACGCCGGTGTCCGCCCTCATGCACGCCGGTTTGATCAATGCCGGTGGCTTCCTCATCGTCCGCCTCAGCCCGCTGCTGGTGCAGGCACCGGCGGCGCTCGACGCCCTCGCCGCGGTCGGCGGCGCCACCGCCCTGTTCGGCTCGCTGGTCATGATGACCCAGCCCAGCATCAAGCGTTCGCTGGCCTGGTCGACCATCTCGCAGATGGGTTTCATGATGCTGCAGTGCGGCCTCGGCGCCTTCGCCCTGGCGATGCTGCACCTGGTCGCCCACTCGCTCTACAAGGCCCACGCCTTCCTTGCCTCGGGCGGCGTGGTCGCCAAGGCGCGGCCCGAATTCGCCCCGCGGACGGCGACCCGCCCGCTGGCCCTGATCGGCGCACTCGGCGCCGCCGCGGTGCTCGCGGCCGCAGCCGGATCCGTCATCGGTGTCACGGCCTCCACACCGCTGCTGCTCGGCAGCATCTTCCTGATGGCCCTGGCGCAGTTGGTCGCCGCCCTCGCCGCCGGCCCCTGGCGTCCCAGCCTCGCGGTCTGGGGC
>JAEYYS010000011.1 GCA_023428335.1 Verrucomicrobiota bacterium
CAGCCCGCCAGCGGCGATCGCGCCGTTTCCCAGAGCGTCTGGCTCGAAATCGGCGGCGGCGACCCGGCCGAAGGCCAGAAAATCATCAAGGCCAAGGGCTCCAAGAATGTCCATGCGGGCATCGTTCACGTCCGTTCGACCTTCAACAACACGATGGTTTCCGTGACCGACAGGGGCGGCAACCTGCTCGGTTGGTCGACCTCCGGCAAGATGGGTTTCCGCGGCTCCCGCAAGGGCACGGCTTACGCCGCCCAGGTGGTCGCCCAGGATGCCTGCCGCCAGGCGATGGGTCACGGTCTGCGCGAGGTGGAAGTCCGCCTGCGCGGTCCAGGCTCCGGCCGCGAATCCGCGGTGCGCGCCGTCCAGGCCCTCGGCATCGAGGTCACCTGCATCAAGGACACCACCCCGATCCCCCACAACGGCTGCCGTCCGCCGAAAGCCCGTCGCGTCTAATTTTTTTCCTCCTCCCGTATGGCACGTTACACCGGTCCCCGCGAAAAGATCTCCCGCCGCTTTGGCGTGGCTCTCTTCGGTCCCTCCAAGGCGCTTGAGACGCGCAACTTCCCGCCCGGCCAGCACGGCGCGCGCAACACCCGCCGCAAGCAGTCCGAATACGGCATCGCCCTCGCTGAAAAGCAGAAGCTGCGCTTCCAGTATGGCGTCCTTGAAAAGCAGTTCCGCCGCTTCTTCGCCGAAGCCCAGCGCCGCAAGGGCGTGACCGGTGAAAACCTGCTGCAGATGCTTGAGCTCCGCCTCGACAACGTTGTCTTCCGCATGGGCTTTGCCAACACCCGCTTCGCCTCGCGCCAGCTGGTCAGCCACCGCCACATCACCGTCAACGGCAAGGTCGTCAACATCGCCAGCTTCCAGGTGCAGCCCGGCGACGTGGTCGCCGTCAAGGACTCGCCGCGCAGCCAGCAGCTCGTCGGTCGCTTCCTCGAAATGACCCTCGGCACGCCGACCCAGGATTGGATGACTGTCGACCGCGACAAGATGTCCGGCGTCGTCAACCGCGCGCCGATCCGTGACGAGATCAACCCGATCGCCAACGAACAGCTGGTCGTCGAACTCTACTCGCGCTGATCCCTCCGGAACAGCCCGTGTTTTCCAAGGGACGCCCACGGGCGTCCCTTTTTCTTGCCCATCACCTATCCCCTCCGTCATGAACGCCCCCGAACACCTCGAAGTCATCGGCGACCTGCTCGCCATCCGCTGGACCGACGGCAGCGAGGATTACCTGCCGGTCGAGCGCCTGCGCGCGGCCTCGCCGAGCGCGGAGAACACCGGCGAACGCGACCTGCTCGGACGCCGCATCGGCGGCACCGATCAGAAGAGCTTCCCGGGCGTCGGCCTGCGCGGCTGGCGCGTCATCGGCGGTTACGCCGTGCAATTTGATTTCAGCGACGGCCACAACACCGGCCTCTATGCCTTCGACTACCTGAAGGCAGTCTGCCGCGCGCACACGGACGCTTCGGCGGGCTAGGGTGTGTGGCGCTTGGCCTTGCTGCGACCGCCCTGCCAGAGGTCGTACTGCGGATCGCGGTGCGCCTGGAAAAAGCCGTGCAGGCGCGCGGCCAACTCCACCTTCACCGCCTGCGTGCCTGGTTGACCGAAGAGGTTGAAGCGTTCCTGCGGATCGGCGCGCATGTCGTAGAGCTCGTGGGGTCCGTCGGGATGGCGCTCAACGTACTTCCAGGCATCGGTGCGCACGGCACGCGTGGTTTCCATCTCGTAAAAGACGGCGTTGTCCGCCAGTTCCAGCGGCCGCCCTGCGAGCAGCGGCGAGAGGTCGCGCCCGGGCAACTTCGGTCCGTCGGCCGGCAGGCGGTCGCCAAGTCCGAGGTGGTTCAGCACGGTGGGCAGGAAGTCGTAGTTGCTGACCAGCAGGTCGCTGCTGCGCCCGGCCGGGATGCGCGCGGGATGATGGAACAGCAAGGGGATCTGCATCATCAGGTCGTGCGCGCCTGTCGGCCTAAAATGATCGCCCATGCCCCACATGCCGTTTTGCCCGCCCATCCAGCCCTGATCGGCGGCATAGACGATGAGGGTGTCCTCGAGCAGGCCCAGCCTTTCGAGTGCGGCGGTGATCTCGCCCACGCCGTCGTCGACACCGCTGGTTTCCGCGGCGCAGCGTTCGATGGCGTTCTGCTGGTTGTGAAACTGCCGGTTGGCGTGCTGCCAGGGGTGCATGGCGTCGCGCGGGAAACTGGGGAAGGGCTTGCCGCGGTAGAACTCGGCGTGGCGGTTGCGCGGCGGGTTCGACATCAGGGTGCCGAGGTTGTAGGGGCCGTTGTAGGCGAGGAAAAGAAAGAAGGGGCGCTCGCGATTTTGTTCGATGAAACGGACACCCTCACGGGTCCACAAGTCGGTCGTGTAACCGGCCTCGCGGCGCACGGCGCCGTTTTCGATGATGTCCTGGTCGTAGAACTCGCGGGTGGAGCCGTCGGGTTTGGTGATCCAGAAGTCGAAACCCTCCGAGGGCGTCAGGTTGGCGCCGAGATGCCACTTGCCGCTGAGGCCGCAGGCGTAGCCGGCGTCGTGCAGGATCTCACCGAGCGAACGGAACTCGGCCAGTGTGTTGTAGGCCTCGGGGCCCATCATGAACTTCGGGTCGAGGAAGGAGTGCACGCCGTGCTGGGACGGCATCAGGCCGGTGAGGAAGGTGGCGCGGGTGGGTGAGCAGACCGGGTTGCTGCTGAGCGCGCGATTGAAGCGCAGGCCGCCGGTCGCGAGGCGGTCGATGTGGGGCGTGCGGATGTCCGGGTTGCCGTAGCAGCCGAGGGGCCAGGCGCCCTGGTTGTCGGTGAGGATGAAGACCAGATTCGTGGGCTTGGCCGGGCTGGGGGCCGCGGCGAGCAGGCATCCGGCGAGGAGCAGGGACGGCAGGCGCATGGCGAGGAAACGGCCGCCCTCAGGCGCATGTTGCTCGCCCCAGTCTCAGGAGGCGGCCTCGAGATCGCCCGGCAGCACCGCCGGTTCGGCGGGGCGTCGGCGCAGCAGGCGGCCGACATCCTCGCCGATCAGGTAGATGACCGGCACGAGGATGAGGGTGATGAAGGTGGCGAAGAGGATGCCGAAGCCGAGCGAAACCGCCATCGGGATGAGGAAGCGCGCCTGCAGGTCGGTCTCGAAGACCATGGGCATGATGCCGACGAAGGTGGTGACCGAGGTCAGCAGGATCGGGCGGAAGCGGCGCACGCCGGCCTTGAGCGCCGCGTCGACCAGGCTGTGGCCAAGTTCGCGTTCGCGGTTGACGAATTCGACCATGACCAGGCTGTCGTTCACGACGATGCCGGCGAGGGCGACGATGCCGCACATGGACATGATGCTCAGGTTCAGGCCGAGCAGCACGTGGCCGGCGACGGCGCCGACCAGGCCGAAGGGGATGACGCTCATGACGATGAGCGGCTGGAAGTAGGAGGCGAGCGGGATGGCGAGCAGGACGTAGATGCCGAGCAGGGCCAGCAGACCCTTGTTGCCGATTTCCGTGACCGACTGGCGCTGGTCCTTCTGCTCCCCTTGGAAGCTCCAGGCGACGCCGGGGAAGCGTTCGCGCAGGGCCGGCAGTACCTCCGTGCTGAGGCCGGCGACGACCTCGTTGGCGTTGGCGTCGGGCACGGCCTTGTCGATGTCGGCGGTGACGGTGATCGCACGCCGGCGGTCGGCGCGCTGGATCGCCGAGCTGCTGCGACCGGTGCGCACCTCGGCGACCTCGCGGAAGGGCACCTCGGTGCCGTCGCGGGTGCGGATCTTCATCTCGGTGAGGTTTTGCAGCGAGCGTCGCTCGGGCTCCGGGTAGCGGATCATCACCTTGACTTCGTCGCGGCCGCGCTGCAGGCGCTGGGCCTCCTCACCGTAAAAAGCCTGACGCACCTGCAGGGAGACGTCGGCGAGACGCAGGCCGAGCAGTTCGCCGGCCGGCTTGATGCCGAGCTTCAGCTCGCGCTGGCCCGGGGTGTTGTTGTCGGCGATGTCGATGACGCCCTGGTAACCGGCCAGTGCCTCCTTGACCACCGCCGCCGCGGCTTCGAGTTCACCGATGTCATTGCCGGTGAGTTCCAGGTCGATGGCATTGCCGCCACCGGCGCCCTGGGTCTGGAAGGTCAGCTCGAGCGCGCCTGGCACCGGCCCGGTCAGCTCGCGCCAGCGCGAGGCGATCTCGACGCCGCTCATGGCGCGGTCGGCGCCGTCGATGAGTTCAATCGTTACCTCGCCGAGATGGTCGCCCTTGGGTGCCCCGGCCAGTGCCTCGAAGCCGTTGAGGAAGGGCTGCACGCCGGCGCTGGCCAGGGTGTGGCGGATCACCGGGCCGCCGTGTTTCTCCCGATACTCCCGGTCGAGCTGCTGCGCCGCGGCCTCAATGCGGTGCACGGCTTCGCGCGACGTTTCAAAAGCGACGCCGTCGGCCAGGCGCAGGCGGGCGATGACGACGTCGGCCTCGACATCGGGGAAGAAGTTGAACTTGATCCAGCCGGTGGCGACGTAGCCGCCGGCGGCAACCAGCAGGGCGAGGAAGGCGCAGGCGGTGACGTAGCGCCAGCGGATGAGGCGGTCGAGCAGCGGCCGGTACACGCCCTGCAGAAAGGCTTTCAGCAGGCGGTCGACGCCGCCGAGCAGGCGGTCGGAGAGGGTGACGCGGTTCGGGTCGCGCCGGCGCAGCATCGCCAGGTGGGCGGGCAGCACGAACTTCGACTGCAGCAGCGACCAGGCGAGGGTGGGGATGACGACGAGCGGGATGTTGGGCCAGATCTTGCCGCTGACACCGCTCAGGCCGAGCATGGGGGTGAAGGCCATCATCGTCGTCAGCACGCCGAAGACCACAACAACGCCGACCTCGTGGGTGCCGGCCGGCGCCGCGTGTTTGGGATCCTCGCCGTTGGAGATGCGTTCGTAGACGTTTTCGCCGACCACGATGGCATCGTCGACGACGATGCCGAGCACGAGGATGAAGGCGAACAGCGAGATCATGTTGATCGACACGCCCAGCCACGGCATCATCATGATGGCGCCAAGGAAGGAGGCGGGGATGCCGAGGGCGACCAGAAAGGCGAGCAGCGGCCGCAGGAAGAGCGACAGCACGACGAGCACCAGAATGAAGCCGAAGACCGCGTTGCGGCTGAGCAGTTCCAGGCGGGCTGAGAGGTACTTGGCGTCGTCCTTCCAAATCTCGAAACGCACGCCTTCGGGGAAGAGCTGCGGCGCTTCCTCGGCGATGAAACGCTTCACCGCCGCGGCCACCTTGAGGGTGTCCTCATTGCCGGTGCGGAAGACACGCAGCAGCATGCAGGGTTTGCCGTTGAAGCGCGATTCGAGGTCGATCTCCTCAAAGCCGTCGATGACCGTGGCGACCTCGCCCAGGCGCACGCGGCTGCCGTCCGGGCGGGTGACGACGGTGATGTCCTCGAACTCCGCCGGTCGGTAACGGCGTGCCTCGGTGCGCACCAGCACCTCGCCGGCCACGGGGCGCACCGCGCCGGCCGGCAGGTCGAGCGAGCTGGCGCGCACCGCCGCCGCCACCTGGTCAAAGGTCAGGCCGTAGGCGCGCAGTGTCGCTTCCGAGACCTCGATGCCGATCTCATAGGGGCGGTTGTTCGAGAGCGTCACCTTGGTGATCTCGGGCAGGCCCTGCAGCTCGTCGCGCAGCCGGTTTGACATCTCCAGCAGGCTGGCTTCGTCGGCGTCGGCAAAGATGGCGACGCTGATCACCTCGGCGTTGAGCACGAGTTCCTCAAGCGTCGGGGTTTCCGCCTCCTCAGGGAAGTTGGTGATGGCATCGACGCGCGTTTTGACATCGTCCATGACGTCGCGCACCCGGTAGCCGCTCTTCACCTCGATGGCGACCGTGCCCATGCCCTGGGAGGAAGTCGACTTGATGCGGTCAACGCCGTCGACGTCCTCGACCGCCTCTTCGACCGGCACGCAGACGCCGCGCTCCACTTCCTCGGGGGTGGCGTTCGGGTAGGGGATGCGCACAAGCACCACGTCCACCGAGGTCTCGGGAAAGATCTCCTTCTTCAGGTCGCCCCAGGTCGCCAGCCCCATGATCATCACCGCCACCATCAGGAAGTTGGCGGCGACGTGATTTTTCGAGAACCAGTAGATGGCTTTTTCCATGGTGGGATGCCTGGTCAGGGGGCGGGGGTGGCGGGGGCATCGACGACACGCACCTGCATGCCGTTGATCGGCGCGGGCAGACTGGTCAGGCAGACACGTTCGCCTGGCTTGAGACCGTCGTCGATGAGCACGCTGTCACGGCCGCCGCGCAGCACGCGCACTTTCCTCACGCTGAGGCGGTCTTCAGCGTCGACGACGAGCAGGCGGCTGGCATCGATCAGGGCGCGGCGGGGGATTTCAAAGACACCCTTGAGGGTGCGTCCCGCCACTTCCGCGCGCAGGAACAGGCCGGGCTTGAGGAAGTCGTTCTGGGGTTCCTTGTCCTCGGCGATTTCGGCGACCAGATGCACGGAGCGGCTGGTTCGCTCGACCTCACCCTCGGTGCGCACGAGGGCTCCCTGCCAGCGCTGGTCGCGGCCGCCGATGGTGGCGCTCAAAGCCACCGGCGAGTCGGTGCCGGCTTCAAGAAAGGCGTAGTCATCGAGCGACATCGGCAGACGGATTTCATAGCGGCCGGTCGAATCGAAATCGGCTACTCTGGCACCGGGGGTGAGGAAGGAGCCGACCTCGGTGTGGGTGGCGCGCAGGCGACCGGCAAAGGGCGCGCGCAGGCGGGTGCGCTCGAGATCGCGGCGGGCTCGTTCGAGGCCGTCTTCGGCGGCACGCACCCTTGCCTCGGCGCTTTGCAACTGCGGCTTGCGCGCGGCCAACTCGGTGGGCGGCTGACCGGGGGCCAGTTTGTTCCAGTCGCGCAGGGCCTGTTCGGCGCGCGCCTGTTCCTGAACGAGCGACGCCTTCGCCTCAGCGACGGCGGACTCGGCCTGGACGATGGCGC
>JAEYYS010000104.1 GCA_023428335.1 Verrucomicrobiota bacterium
GCCCAGTACGCCGCCGACAAAAAGGCTGCCGACCTTGTCCTGCTTGACCTGCGGGGCATCTCGCCGGTCACCGACTTTTTTGTCATCTGCACGGCCACCTCGAATCCGCAGCTGCGTGCGGTGCGCGACGAGATCGTCGAGCGCCTGCGCGAAGACCACGGCCTCAAGCCGCTCGGTGGCGACGGCAACTACGAGAGCCAGTGGCTGATCGTCAATTATCCGAACGTGCTGGTGCACGTGCTCAGCCCGGAGAAGCGCGAGTTTTACCGCCTCGAAGAACTCTGGGGCGATGCACCGCGCCTGCCCCTGGTCGAAGAGGCGGAAGCCCCGGCCGCCGCCGCGACGGCTGGCAAGGCCGCTGCCGCGCGCCGGGCGACCCTCAAGCGCTCGCCTGGACGGACCACCAAAAAAACCGCGGCGCCGAAGCCGGCAGCCAAGAAGGCAGCGACGAAAACCGCGGCCGTGAAGAAGGCGCCCGCCAAGAAAGCCGCGGCCAAAAAGCCGGCGGCGAAAAAGGCGCCGCGCAAGTCGGCCGAGTGACCGTCAGGGCTCCGGATAGGGAGCCATGCCGTTCAGGCGGATGTCGTCGAGCTCGCGCGGGGTCACCGTGCGCGGCTGAAGCACATACTGCGGCTTCGGCCGGAAGGCCGGTTCGCGCAGGCTTTTCGTGATGAGCTGGACCGCGAAGTCGACCAGCAGGGGCTGGTAGATGCTGGCGTCGAGCACACCGGCGTTGACCAGGGTGTAGCCGCCGGCGCGGCCGCCATGGCCGTCGGTGCCAACCACCAGCACGTTTTCACGCACGTCCGCGGGCAGGGCCTCAATGACACCGGCCGCCATCAGGTCGTCGTGCGCATAGACCGCTTCAAACCCACCCTGCAGGCGCAGGGCCTCGCGCACCCGTTCGGCGGCCTGTTCGCGCGTCCAGAAGCCGGGTGCATCATGCACCAGCACCAAGCCGGGAGCTTTCGCCAGCTCAGCGCGGAAGGCGTCGTCGCGGGCCTGGCAGGCTGCCGCCTCCTCGTCGCCGCGGATCTGCACCACCCGGCCCTGCGGCGCCGGCAGGCCGAGCTCCTGCGCACGCCGTTCCAAGGCGCGGCGGATGAGATCACCCGCCAGCCGACCCAGCTCCTTCTGCGGGCAGAGCAGGACGGTGTCGCAGTCCAGAGTGGCGGCAGCCTCGCCGAGGCCGATCACTCGGGTGCCGGCCTGGCGCAGCTCCGCCAGCGGCGCCGCCAGGGCAGTGGCATTGAGGGGATCAACCAGCAGGAAGTCCGGCTTTTCGCGGGCCGCTGCCCGCAATTGCTGCGACTGGCGGATGGCATTGCCGTCGGCCGGATGCAGGACCAGGTTCAGGCGCGCGTCGGCCTCCGCGAGCAGGCGGGTCAGCACCAGGCGCTGCATCTGCTGGTAGGCGGTGCGATCGCTGGCGGCGAGAAAGTGGACCGCGATGGCGGGTTCGGCCGGTTCGGCGGCGGGTCGCCATTTGCAGGCCGGCAGCAGCAGGGCGAGCGTGAGCAGGGCGAGCGTGAGCAGGGCGGTGCGGCGGAGAAGGACGGTCGCGTTCATCGCTGGTTGAGGCGTCGGAACAGCCAGCCGCCGGCCGCCAGGAAGATGACGTTCGGGGCCCACATGATGAGGTGCGGGTACAGGTGCGGTTTGTCGCTCAGGGTGTCGGCGAGAATGATGAAGACCAGGTAGACGGTCGCCGTGATCAGGCTGAGGGCGAAGCCGGTCGAGGTCTCGCGCCGCTGGGCGGTGACGCCGAGCGGGATGCCGACGAGGGCAAAGGTGCAGCAGGCCAGCGAGAAGCTGTAGCGCTTGTTGAGTTCGGTGAGCGAGCGCATGCGCTCCTTTGGCTCCAGCGTTCCGCCCTCGGTCCTTCCGAGCACTTCTTGCCACAAGGTGTCGGTGCTCTTCATGCTGGCGTTGACGCGCACGCTGGAGTTTTTCAGGCGCGACAGGGGGAAGAGCAGGGCGGTGCGACCCGCGCGCAGGAAGTCGGCCTTTTCCAGGCGCTGCTGGTCGTCGTAGCGCAGTTCCTCGATCTCGGCGTCCTCCAGCACCATGACAACATCGATCACGCCCGGCTGGGATTCGAGCACGGCCGAGCGCGCGCGGATCACCCGGCGCGGCAGCCGGCGGTCGAGTTCGACGATGTGCAGGTCGAGCAGGCGGGCGCCGTCGCGACCGCCGGTGTGGATGATGAAGCCGGGCACCTTGTCGAGCACCTGGCCGGGCTGGAACAGCGCCGCCGGGTTTTCCAGGGCGACCTCATAGAACATGCGCTTGATGCGGTCCTTGGCCATCGGCGCCAGTGAGAGGTTGACCCAGTAGCAGATGCCGGACAGGGCGGCGGCGAGCAGGAAGACCGGCAGGCAGATGCGCGGCATCGACCAGCCGGTCATGCGCAGGGAGACCAGTTCATTGTCGGCTGACAGTCGGCCGAACACCAGCAGGATGCCGGTGAGGAAGGCCCAGGGAATGGTGAAGATCAGCGAGAACGGGATCACCATGGCCACGAACTCGAGGATGAAGGCGAAGGGCAGTTCGGTGCCGCCGAGCAGTTCGTCGAGCTTCTTGTAAACGTTGCCGAGCACCATGACCCCGCTGAGCAGGAGCACCCCCATGAGGGTGGCGGACAGGACCTGCCGGCCGAGGTAACGGTCGAAAATGCGCAATACCATGAACGCTGCAGCCTAGGCCGCGTTTGCACACTGGCAAGGCTGGCTTGGTGCCGGCGGATGCATGCGCGGGGTTGCCCCCGGCCCCGTTCTGGCCGATGGACTGCACCCGCCGCCCCATGCTCTCCGTTTCCAACGTCGCCAAAACCTACGCCGGTCGCACCCTCTTCAGCGGTGTCTCCTTCCACATCAACCGCGGCGAAAAGATCGGCCTGATCGGTCCGAATGGCGCCGGCAAGTCGACCCTGTTCTCCCTGCTGCTGCGCGAGACCCCGCCCGACGAGGGTCAGGTGACGATGGAGAAGGGTCTCGATTTCGGCTTCCTGCCCCAGGAAAGCGCGCCGATCGACGATGTCACCGTGCTCGAACTCGCCACCAGCCATGTCACCGAGCACCACCGCTGGGAGGCGGAACCGCTGGCCAAGCGCATCCTCAGCGGTCTAGCCTTCCGTGAGAGCGACTTCCATCGCCGGGCCCGCACCCTCAGTGGCGGCTGGGTCATGCGCGCCCACCTTGCCCGCCTGCTCGTGCAGGAGCCCGACCTGCTGCTGCTCGACGAGCCGACCAACCACCTCGACCTCGAATCGCTCATCTGGTTCCAGAACTACCTGAAGAGCTATCCCGGCGCGATCCTCATGATCTCGCATGACCGCGAGTTCCTCAACCAGCTCACCGACAGCATCCTCGAGATCGGTCACGGCCGGGTCACCCGCTACCGCGGCAACTACGACGATTACCTGCGCGAGAAGGCGGCGCGCGAGGAGCAGCTGCTCGGCGCCTACGAGAACCAGCAGCGCGAAATCGCCAAGCTGAAGACCTTTGCCGATCGCTTCAAGGCCAAGGCGAACTTCGCCTCGCGCGCCCAGGACAAGCTGAAGATGATCGATCGCATGGAGAAGATCGATGCGCCGGTGGCGGCGGCGAAGACGGTGAAGTTCCGCTTTCCCCAGCCGCCGCGCAGCGGCCAGCGCGTGCTCCGCCTCAGCGGCCTCGACTTCGCCTATGGCGAGCAACCGGTGTACCGCGGCCTCGATTTCGAGGTCGAACGCGGCCAGCGCCTGGTGCTGGTGGGTCCCAACGGCGCCGGCAAATCCACCCTGTTGAAGCTGCTCGCCGGCGCGCTTGAACCGCAGGGCGGCACCCGCGAGCTCGGTCACAACGTCCGCCTTGGCTACTTCGCCCAGTATCGCGGCGACGTCCTCAACATGAAGCACACCGTGCTGCAGTCGGCGATGGATCTGCCCAGCCGCCCGGGCGAGCAGCTGGCGCGCACCCTGCTGGGCAGTTTCCTGTTCCATGGCGATGACGTCTTCAAGCCGGTCGCCGTGCTCAGCGGTGGCGAAAAGTCGCGGCTGGCCCTGGTCCGTCTGCTGCTCGATCCGCCGAACCTGCTGCTCATGGACGAGCCGACCACCCATTTGGACATGGGCAGCATCGACGCGCTCATCGGCGCGCTGTCGGACTACGAGGGCACGCTGGTGTTCATCAGCCACGATGTCCACTTCATCCGCGCCATGGCGCGCGGGGTCATCCACATTGCCGGCGGCGTGCTGACGCCGTACTCGGGCGACTACCAGTACTACCTCGACAAGACCCGTGCGACCTCGGCGCGCGAGGCGCTCACCGCCGGTCTTGGCAACAGTCAGCCCGGAGCCTGGGCGGCCGCACCGGCGCGTCCGGCGGCGGCGCCGAAGAACAAGGAGCAGCGTCGTCTTGAGGCCGAGGCCCGCAACGCCCGCAGCAAGGGCCGCCGCGAGGCCGAGCAGCGGGTCGCCGCGGTCGAGGCCGAACTCGCCGCCGTCGAAAAGCGCAAGCTGGAACTGGTGGCCCTGCTGCAGGATCCGGCCACCTATGCCGACGCCGCCAAGTTCCGCGACTCCAGCGCCGAACTTGAAGCGGTTGAACCGCGCATCGCCAAGCTCACCAGCGATTGGGAGGCGGCGACGACCGCTCTGGAAAAGCTCGGTGAACCGGCCTGACCGGTCGCTTCAGAGTCGGAACAGCTTGTGGGCGTTGGCGTGCAGGATCTTGCGCTCGACCGCCTTCGAGGGCGCCAGCTTGCGGATCATGGCGATCGTCTGCGCGCCCTGGCAGCCGGGGCCGCGACCGAGGTGGTCGTTGCAGTCGCTGCCATAGAGGATCTTGTCCTGATGCCGCTCAAAGAAGGCGGTCGTGTGCGCCTCGTCGCGGGTCAGGGCGTTGAGGCCGGAACCGGCCGACATGTCGGCGAAGAGGTTGGGGTAATCGGCGAGATAGCGGTCGGTCAGGCCGCCGGGCGTGACCGGGCCCTTGGGATAGAGGTTCTTTGGCTCATGCCTGAGGTCGATGTTGCCCCAGAAGGTCTGGGCATGGCCGATGAAGTTTGTCTTGGGGAACTTCGCCAGCATCGTGTGGAAACGCTCGTAACCGAGGTTGTAGGTGTCGTGCTGGAAGTGCAGCAGGATCGGCACGCCGTAGTCGGCGGCGAGGGCATACAGGCGCTGGCTTTGCGGCGAGTCGCATTCGACATGAAACTTTTGTTCGGCAATCAGGCGGGCGCCGAGCTTGAGCCACTTCTCGATTTCGGCGGCGGCGCCCTCGAGATCCGTGACCTCGTTGACGCCCCAGAGGAAGCGATCGGGATGTTCCTGGGCGAGGCGCCGGCAGGTCTCGGTGGTGCCGCAGCCGGCGGCCAGGCCGTTGGATTTGCCGTTGTGCGTCGACGGCGTCTGCATGGGGGTGCCGGCGGGCAGCAGCAGGGTGGTGGTGATGCCCATGGCCTTCTGATGGGCGATCAGATGGGCGTCGTCGCGGCCGCGGTAGTTCGTGTGCTGGTGGATGTCGATGATCGGCTCGGCGGCGCCTGTTTGGGCGAAGGTCGAGGCGGCGGCGGACAGGCTGGTGGCCAGGAAGGCGCGGCGGGTGGCGGTGGGCATGGCAGGCTTACGGCCTGGCGAGCCCCTTTCTTCGCAGCCAGGGCACGAGCAGGACGCTGCCGGTGATCAGCGAGGCGCCGAGGTAGAAACCGCCGGTCATCTTTTCCTCGGCCCCGAACACCAGCATGGCGAGCAGGATGCCGTAGACCGGTTCCAGGTTGTAGATGACGTTGACGCTGAAGACATCGAGGTGGCGCAGCACGATCATGTAGCCGGCATAGGCGCCGACGGTGCAGACGCCGGACAGCACGAGCAGCCAGGGCCAGTCGCTGGCGCTCGGCCAGGCGGGAACCGCGCCGGCGAAGGGCAGGGCGGCCAGGGTCACGATCAGCGCGCCGACCATCTGCCAGGCACCGATGACGG
>JAEYYS010000158.1 GCA_023428335.1 Verrucomicrobiota bacterium
ACCTCGGCCCCATGGTCGAACACGACCGCAGCCAGTCGCCCGGCCTCGCATCCCCGACAACTCGACCACCGGCCTGCGCGTCGACTTCGATTTCTCCGACGTCACCGACCTGCGCGTCGAACACGTCACCGTGCGCCTGAATGCCCCGCACAGCTACCGCGGCGACCTGCAGATCCGGCTGATCTCGCCGGCCGGCACGGTCAGCACACTGGCGAGCCGCACCGGTGCCGACGACGGCCAGGACTATGACAACTGGACCTTCTCCAGCGTGCGCCACTGGGGCGAAGCCGCCCGTGGCGTCTGGACACTCGATTGCCAGGATCTGGCGCGTGGCGACACCGGCGCCTTGCTCTCCGCCACGGTGACGTTGTTCGGTTCGGCGATCGAGCCCGTCGTGCTCACCCAGTCGCCGGAACCGGCCCTGGTCGGCGAGGGCGAACCCGCCTCATTCCAGGCGGCCGCCGAGGGTGGCGGCACAATCGGCTACGCCTGGCGCAAGCTCGGCACGACAGCCACCCTGGGCACCGAGGCCGAATTCAGCATCGCCGCCACCAAACTCACCGATGCCGGCAGCTACCAGGTCCTCGCCAGCAATGCCACCGCCACCGAGGAGAGCCCGACGGCCAGCCTCGGTGTGCTGCGCCGCAGTGTCGCCAGTCAAACCGTCACCGAGGGCAAAACCGCCGTGCTGCGCACCGCCGCCGCCGGGCCGGGTTTGACCCTGCGCTGGCATCGCGACGGCCAGCCCTTGAGCGACGACGACCGCCTGTCCGGCACCGACGGCGCGACGTTGACGATCCGCCAGTGTGGGGCAGGGGACAGCGGCAGCTACACCTGCGTGGCCAGCCTCGATGGCCTCGAATTGAGCACCCTGCCGGCCACGCTCGAAGTGACCCTGCGACCCGTCATCAGCTCGCTCCTGCCGCCGGTGGCCGGCGTCAGCGGCGCGGTCGACTGGCAACTGCTCGCCGACCACAACCCGCTGCGTTTCACCGTCCAGGGCCTGCCGCGCGGACTGAAGTTCGACCGTGCCACGGGTCGCATCCACGGCATCCCCGAACGCCCCGGCACCTACGAAGTTCGCGTCAGCGCCAGCAACGCGGCCGGCACGGGCGAGACAGTGACCGTGATCTGGGAGATCGAACCGCTGCCCGAGGGGGTGGTCGGCGTTTTCCACGGTCTGCTGGCCCGCGAGGCGACGCTCGATGAGGAACTCGGCGGCCGTTTTCAAGCGACGATCTCCGCCACCGGGGCCCTGTCGGGTAATGTCACCTTGGGCAGCAAAAGTCACCGCTTCAGCGACCGTCTCGACGCCCCGCCGGGCGAGATTCCCGAAGCCGAAATCGCCATCAAGCGGGCAGGTGGCTTGCCCCCTCTGGAGCTGCGTTTCAGCGTCGCCAACGGCGAATTGCACGGCACGCTCGTTGTGGGCGACGACAGCGCCGGGGTCGATGCGGTGCGCAGCGAGTGGGACAGCATCTCCCATGCGGGTCTGATCGGCCCCTACACCGCCCGCTTCCTGCCGGCAGCGGATCGCGTTGCCGATCCCTTGGTGCCGCAGGGCGCCGGCTACCTGGCCGGCAGCCTCAGCAGCAAGGGCGCCTTCAAATGGGCCGGGCGCCTGCCCGATGGTCGCAGCTTCACCACCGCCACCCCACGCGGCCAGGCCGGTCGTGTGCCGCTCTTCGCCTTCGACAAAAAAACCGCCACCCGCCTGCGCGCCTGGCTTGATCTCCCCGCGACCGGGTTGCAGCCGTCCGCGGCTGACTTTGCCGGTAGCCCCGACCTGCAGCGCCAGGGACAGCCGGGCCACGCCCTGGATCTGGTCGGCGCAGCCTACCGACCCGGCAACGACCTGCCCAGTTTCCTCGGCCTCGTGGCCGGAGAGGCCGTGGTGATCCTGCGCGAGGACGGTGAAACGGAGACCCTGCGCCTCGATTTGACGGTCGAGGCTCCGAACAAACTGCTGCCCACCACCGATCCCAGTGCCCGGCTGCGACTCAAGGCGAATGCCAAAACCGGGGTGTTCACCGGCAGCCTCGTGCCGACCGGTGGAAGTTCGGCGCCCGTGGCAGGGGTGTTTGTCCTGCCGCTTGGCGGCGGGGCAGGGCAGGGCATCGGTCACTGCCTGCTGCCGCAAGCAGAAGCGCCACCCCTGAGTGCGCGCTTCGATCTGCTGGCGCCGGAGTGAGGCGGGGTCAGCGGAACAGGGCGCCGAGTTTTTTGCCGAGAATCAGGCTGGCACCCGCCAGGGTGATGCCCAGAAAGACCATCGCCCAAACCCCGAGCGCCGAGGCCAGTGCCGGGCCGTTGCCGAGCGACATCACCAGCGAGTAGATCGCCTTGGTGATCGGGTAATGCACGGCCTGCTGGGCCAGGATCATCGAGTCGCTCACTTCCAGCATGGCAAAGGCAAAGGCGAGCAAGCCGCCCGCCACCAGATTTGGCAGCACCAGGGGCAGGGTGATGCGGCGCAGGGCCCGCCAGGGCGTGGCGCCCAGGTTTTGCGCAGCCTCCTCCAGAACCGGATGCACCTGCTGAAAGCCGGCCGTGGCCGAGCGCACGACGTAGGGCAGGCGCCGCACCGCGTAGGCGATCACCAGGATGAGCAGGGGATCCTCGCCGAGAATGAGGCCGTCGAAGCTGCGCCCGGGCCGGGTCATGGCCAGGTAACCAAAGGCCAGCACCACACCCGGCACCGCCAGCGGCAGCATGGCCAGCAGATCGAGCCACTGGCGCCCCCAGATCCGCGTGCGCACGTTCAGGTAGGCCACCCCCGTGCCCAGCACCAGGGCCAGCACCAGCGCGGCCAGCGAGTACTTGAGGCTGTTGGCGATCGAACTCAGGGTCAGTTCATGACCGAGCGCTCCGGCATAATGTTCGAGCGTCCAGCGCTCGGGCAACACGGTCGCATACCAGTCGTCGGCCAAACTCAGCAGCACCACCCCCAGGTGCGGCAGCACCGCCAGCAGGGTCACCCCGACAAACACCAGCGCGCAGCCCAGTCCGGCCCAGCGACCCAGCCGCACCGGCTCGCGCGAGGAGGTCGCCCGACCGCCCCCCAGCGCCTCGGCAGAACCAAACAAGCCCTTGCCGACCAAGTAGATCAGCGAACTGCAGACCAACAGCACGACCACCAAGGCATAGGGGAAGGGGTTGTCGCTCAGGTCGTTGAGCGAGCGAAAAATCTGCACGGCGGTGACGCGATCGAAGTCGAAGATGAGCGGCACGCCGAGTTCGGTGAATGAGCCAATGAACACCAGGGTGCCGCCGGCGAAGATGCCGGGCAGAATCAGTGGCAGGGTCACCCGGCGCAGGCGTCGCCAGGGCGAGGCCCCCAGATTGGCGGCCGCCTCCTCCAACGCCGGATCGAGGTTGGCCAGCGACGCGGCGATGTTCAGGTACAAAAGCGGGTACAGATGCAGGATTTCCATCACCACCATGCCCGCCATCTGCCATTCGCCCAGCCAATCGACCGGACGCAGCGGGTCCATCAGCCCCAGTTGCAGGAGCAGGGCGTTCAACGCGCCGGCCTGACCGAGGATCGCCTTGACGCCGATGGCTCCCACAAAGGGTGGCAACACCATAGGTATCAGGATCAAGCTGTTAAGCAGGCTTTTCCCGGAAAAATCGTAGCGAACAAAGAGCAGGGCCAGGGGCAGCGAGAGCAGCAGGCAGCCGAGGGTGGTGGCCAGGGCGATGGCAAAGGCGTTGAGCAGGCCCTCGCGGTACAGCGGATTCAGGAAGACCTCGGCGACATAGTCCAGACTGAACCGATGGTCGGGCCCCTCAAAGGCCAGCTGCACGGTCGTCCAGATCGGCCAGAGGAAGAAACAGGCGAAAAACGCCGCCATCAGCCCGGCAAAGACGAGGGCAAAAGGGCGCGACATGACGCGAGCATGACGCAAATGCGTCGCCAGGCAAGCCAGGAGACGGCCTAAAACTCCTCGAACGTCGAGGCCGGCTCGGGAATCTCGGGCCCAAACAGGCGCAATTCGCCGGGACGAATCTCAAAAAACAGGGGTAGGCGAGTGTGGTCGCTATACTCCCGATCCTGACACCCCAGGCTGGCCCGATAGCTGAAACCGACCTCAATCCGCCCGCGCCGTCCGTCGACCGGATCCAACTGGGGCTCGCTCCAAACCAGACTGTTCTCATCGACCACTTCCTGATCCGGAATCAGGTACTGGCGCAGCAAACAGGCCACCTCGGGAGCAGACGACCGCAACCGAGCCACCACGTCAGCCGTCGAAACGACCGCCTCCGGCGAGATCGACCAACCCAAGCGCGTTTCAGGAATCATGGCCCCAATCTTTGACGCAGTACCGGAAGCCCGGCAAGGCCAGAAAATCGCACCAGGCGCCAGGGGATCCCATCATCCTCGGCCTGGAATCTCCAGAACAGCTCGGCAGACTGATTTCCGCCATTCCGCTTTACATTACATACATTGTAAGTAGTTATAAAAAGACTCTTCTGGAGAGCCTTGGCGTGGCAGGGCGATTCCGGATGATTTGCTTAAACGACTTATTTCCAGGGGTTTGGCTTGTTTTCAGTCCCGTCTGCAGCCTCGACGGCATATCAACCCGTCGAGCGCCCAAGACGGAAGGCGCGCTGGGCGCTTGATCTCCGATCCATTCCTCGATGCCCGACCTGAACCGTGTGCCATTCCCGGCCAGGCTTTTGCGCGCTCAGACAACCTTTGTAGGCGCGTTTGCCCAAACGCGGGTCTGAGAGGCTCCGCCCATCTCTTGCCAAGAGCATTACCGCCAAGAACCGCGCCGTTCCTTCATGAGCTTCGAGGCCTCCTGCGATCACAAAATGCCAGGCACTTATCGTCGACGGCACTCCATTTTACTGATTTTCAACGTCTTGAAGAAAGAGCCCACCGCTCGCGCCTTGGCTTTTTCACCTGGAGCCCGTGGCCTCCGCGTTCCACGCATAGAATGCCAGGCATTTTTCACCCAAAACACCACTGATTTTCAGCAATTTGGTAAAGGATGTCGCCGCTCGCCTTGGGTTTTCACCCTCAACCTCTCGGCTCCGCGACCGCGTGACCTCCGTGCGAGATCTCAGATCAAGCGGCGAATGGCGCCACCGATTCCCCAAAAATCACCGGACAGCAGGCGCAGCAACGCGCTCCCGCCATGGCCCGAGTCGCAGCGCTAAACCTCAGAAAGAAGCGCCGGGCTGGAAATTTTAGAAAAACTAGAATTCAGCCAATGTGAACAATCACAACCTTCTGCCAATCAACGCGCAGCAGGGGCTTTTCCCGAAAATCCCAGGTTCTCATTTCGGCGTCGGTGCAGTCCCTGGCGTGGCTGGAGCCGGCGTTCCAGAGGTGCTTGAAGGCACGGACGGCGGCGCCGGAGCAGGTGCGCTCGGACTCGGCGCAGGTGGCGCTGGCGGATTCGGGCTGGCTGCCGGCGGCGTGGTGCCCGGCGGGCTCGGAGTGCCGGCGGCTGGCGGAGTGGTCTGACCTGTCTGACTCGTCGGACTTGTCCCGGCTGGCGCGGTGGCCGTTGCTGGGGGTGTTCCCGTCACCGGCTCCCCTGCTCCGCCGACAGCTGGTGCCGCCACCACGGGTTCCGGTTTCTTGAACGGATCCTCCCAGCGATGCAGCACGGAGGCCGCATTCGTCGTGCCGATCTCCTCCAGGTATTCGGCGCAGCGGGCGTGCCAGCGCTCCAGATCGGGCGGCCCAAACGGTCGCTCGGCCGTGCCCGGGAAGATCAGGTAAGTCACCTTCAGATCGCTCTCGGGTCGCCGGTACGGCGTGGCCTTCGGGTTGATCGTCTTGGCCATGAACAGCGAGGCCTCGCCCATCTTCTGGGTTGGTCCATAATCGCCGCAGATGGCCGGGTACAGCTTGCCCTCGTGGATGACGACCGCGTAATCGCCCACCTTCGGGGTGTGCGGATTGGTGTCGGCATAGGGCCGGAACAGCAGCGAGATGACAATGAAGGGATCCTTTTCAGCGATCAGGCTGCTGCGCGCCTTCAGGTCCTTGACCTCCAGATCGAGTTGCTCAATCAGAGCTCGCAGCTCACGGTTTCGCTGGACGCTCAGCCCCTTGACGGCGAATTCCTCCTTCGCCTTCTTCAACCGCGCCTCCCAGCGCGCCAGCAGTGGGTTCGGTGTCTTGCTGCGTTTCGCCCAGGCATAACTGGTGAAGGGCTGGTAGTAGTCGGACAGGTAGATGTACTCGTCGAGCTGCGGCATGCGGTCGCCGTCGGAGCCGTCGGCCACCACGTCCATTTCCGACTGGATCAGCAGGGCCTTGCGCTGGGAGACCGGGTGGCTGAGTTCGAGGATGGTCTCGCAGTCGAAGAAGTTGTGACGATCGAGCAGGCGGTTCAGCCGGGTGAGGTCGCGCTGGACGGCGTTGGTCTTGTTTTCGTACAGCTTGTGGTAGAAACCCGACACCCTGGCGGCCGGCAGCATCGCCTCCAGCCCGGGCAGCACGCTGGGCAGGGCCGGGTTGATGCGCGACAGCTCCTGCAGGCTCTGATTGGCCTTGGGCACGCGGATCGACAGTTGAAATTCGGCCCTGTAGGCCTCGGGATCGAGTCGCTCCAGGCTGGCGTAGGTCCCCTGCTCCGTCAGCAGGTTCGTGCGCACGGTGATGCCGTTGTACAGGGTGGCGACATCGATTTCCTTGCGCGGGATGTAGGCCTCGGGCAGCGGCGGCGGCGGGGCCGGCACCTCCTTGACGACCTCTTTGATGACTTCCTTGATGATCTCGCGCGGCGGCTCCGGGGCCTGCTGGGCCGAGGGCGGTTGCACCTGCGAACGCTCCTCCTTCCAGGCCTGGATCAGTTCCTTGAGGGCGTTCTTGATCTTGCCGGCAAAGGGCGTGAACGGCAGGACCAGCAGCAGGGCGAGAACGACCAGCAGCAGCAGGCGCGACAGGGCCGCAATCCAGCCAGGCGCGGGCGGCGGCGGGTTCGCGTCGGACAACGGCGTGGTGGGGGTCTCGTCTCTCATGGCGCGGGGGTGTCGCCCAGTTTGCCGCGTTCCAGTCGCCGCTGCAAGAGCCGGCGCAGCAGAGCGCGCGGCAAATGCCGGAACAATCGCGCCGCCCAAGCCACGCCGACACCGGGATAAACGCAGGCGCGATCGGTCGCCAGCGCCCGCAACCCGGCAGCCACCACGCGCTCGGGCGGCTGGCGCAGCAGGTCCTGGCCACTGCGATCGGTGTCGCCGCCGTCGGGCCGGCGGGCGGTGCGACTGAAGGCCGTCGGGGTCGGCCCCGGGCACAGGCAGGAGACACTCACCCCCTGCCCCGCGAGTTCGAGTCGCAGCGCCTCGGAGAAGCGGGTGACAAAGGCCTTGCTGGCCGCGTAGCAGGCCGCCTCAGGCAGCGGCAATTCCCCGGCCAGCGAGCTGACATTGAGGATGGCGGCCGGTCGCACCAGCAGCGGTAGCAGGGTGTTCACCAGCAGTACCGGCGCGGTGACGTTGAGATCAATCATGAGGCGCAGCTTGGCGGGATCGGCCGTGGCCACCGGACCGTAGTCGCCCATGCCGGCATTGTTGACGAGCAGGTTCCAGTCGCCCCCGGCGACCTGGGCCTGCAGCGTCGCGCGACCGTCCGAATCGGCGAGGTCGGCGGCGCAGATTTCCACCCGCAGTTCGGGATGCCGGGCCAGGCAGTCGGCACGCACCGCTTCTAGGGCCTCGGGGCGACGTGCCACCAGCAGCAGGGCGGTCGCCTGCGGGGCGAGCTGACGGGCGAACTCGGCGCCGAGGCCGGAGGAAGCGCCGGTGACGATGGCGCGGCAGCCGTGGAGGGAAAAGGTCATAAGACTTGCGGAGGAACGGTCGCGTGGAAGCATGGGCCACGCGACCATGACACTCAACCCGCTTTCCCAGCAAAAACCCTTCACGACCAAGGACGGCAGCACCATCCGCAGCCTGCTCGACCGCACCAATGCCCCCGTGCAAAACCAGTCGCTGGCCGAGGCCACCCTGCCCGCCGGTGTCGCCACCGAGCGCCACTGGCACAAGCTGAGCGAGGAGTTTTATTTCATCCTTGAGGGGAGCGGCCGCATGGAGATCGACGGCGAAACCGCCGCGGTCGGCCCCGGCGATGCCATCCTCATCCCGCCCGGCGCCTGGCACCAAATCACCGCCGACCACCCCCTGCGCTTCCTCTGCTGCTGCGCCCCGCCCTATTCGCACGAGGACACGTATTTCACGCACCCCTGAGCCGCTGCTGCCAAAAACCAGCCCGGGCTTGTCATCCCCGGTCATCCCGCTAAGAGTCCCCTTCCCTGCGGCGTCCACTCCCGCATGCCC
>JAEYYS010000163.1 GCA_023428335.1 Verrucomicrobiota bacterium
GGTCACCCCCGAGTGGAACGACGCGGCCGCGGAGGAGGTGTTCGCGCGCCTGTTCAACGGCGCCACCGTGCGCAGCCGCCACTTCCGCGTTGTCATCACCGGTCAGTGCTGCCGCCTCACCCGCACAGGTGAACTGCGGGTGCTGGCCACCCGCTCGCGCAGTTGCGATGTCTTCCTCGAACCCGTGCGCGCCGCCGACGGCTCAATCCTCCGCCATGAAATCCACCTCACTCGCTCGCGCCAGCTTTAGCGCCGCCAGCCTGCTCCTGCTCGCCATCGCTCAGAATCAGGCTCAGGAAGCGGAACCCGCGAGCCTGCGCTTCGTCAACGCCACTGGCGCAGAGCCGCCACTCACGGTGCGCGTCAACGGCGAGTCGCTCCAGGCCCGCGGCTACCGCAGCGGCGAGGCCACCGGCAGGCTCGAAATCAGCGCCGGACCCTGCCACATCGAACTGAGCCAGCCCGTGCACGGCAATCTCAGCCTCACGCTGAACCTGCTGGCGGGCGACACCCGAACCGTGGTCGCCCTGATGGAACCGGCACGCCACGGAGCGGATCGGCGGCAGCCCCCGAAACTGGCCTGCCACGTGCTTGAGACGCTGCCACCAGGCCCGCCGACGCAACGCCGGTTGCGGGTCCTGCAGACCACGCCCCAAGCAGAACTGCACCTGCGGCTGCCCGGCCGCGACCTGCGCTGCACCCGCCTGCGGGCGCAAACCCTCACCCTTGCCCAGCCCAACCCCGTCATCGAGCATGCCGGTCAACCGCTGGGCCGACTCCCCTTTGAGGAAGCCGGCGACGGCACCCTGATCCTCTTTACCGACCCAGCCGGTCACCTGCGCCGGGTGTTTTTTCTTGAACCCGTCGCGGCAAGCGAACCGGTCGACCGGGAATGAGGCGGGCGGCGGGTTGTGAAAAAAACAAAACGGCTTCCCCTTGCGGGAAAGCCGTTTGGACTCCGGGGGATCGGAAAATTACTTCGACAGGGTGACTTCCTTGCCGCTGGTCATCGCCGGAGCAGGCTCCGGAGCCATCACGTGATGCGGGGTCTGCGGGAACGGGCGGTTCCAGCCGGCGCCGGGCATGCCAGTGACGGTGTACTGATCGTTGGCGCTGCCGACCATGTAGTTTTTCGTCGGCACCACGGTGCGCTTGAAGAGGCAGAAGAAACCGCTGCTGGCCGTGTGGACGGTGTCCGCGTAAACTTCAACGCCGGTACCGACCGTCTTGCCGGCGGTGCACATGAGGCGGCCGGCGGCGTTGTTGACGATGCCGGTGTAGTTGGTGATCTGCTCGTTGCCGAGATCGACCGTGTCATCGGTGATGTCGAGCACGGTGTCGGTCGTCTTGTGCGTTTGCTTGGCGACGATGCCACTGCCGCGGCGGGTGGTGTCGATGACGGTGCCGGAGTAACGGCGGGTCTGCTTGCGGCCAAAGTTGCCGAACAGGCCGGTGGAATCGTCGGTCACATCCATGGTGGCAACCGCGGTGTTGTCGATCGTGCCGTGCACGCCCTGGCCGAAGGCCTCGTCGAGCTTCCGTTCGCTTTCGTAGGCGGCGTCGCGCGACGGGCGCTGGGCCACTTGGCTGGAGGTGCAGGAGGCGAGAACGGGGATCACCACGAGAGCGAGATATTTATTCATAAATGCGCAGCAAGTTTGTCTGGTCGGCTGGAGGATGTCAAAAAAATAATCGCCCGCCCAAAATCATTTGCCGATGCAAAAGGAGGCGAAAATGACGTCGAGCACCTCCTCGACATCAACCGCCCCAACCACCTCGCCCAGAGCCTGCAGGGCCTCGCGCAGTTCGAGGGCGACAAACTCCGGCGCCAAACCGTCGATCAGAACGCGACGGGCTTCGGCGGCGCGTTCGGCGGCCTTCTCGAAGCAGGCCCGGTGACGGGCATTGACGGCGACCGGATGCGCCTCCTGCAGCGGTCCGGCACGCAGGATGAGTTGACGGATGGCCTCGCGCAGTTCCACGAGACCGGAACCGTCGCTGCAGGAGACCGCAAGGTCGGCCGGTCCCGGCTGCCAGCCGGGGGCCAAGCCGAGATCGGCTTTGTTGAGCACGCGCAGGTGCCGGCTTGCGAGGCCGGCCGGCACCTCGACACCGGGCTCGGGCGGTTGGCTGGCGTCGACCACCTCCAAAATGAGGTCGGCCCGCTCCATCTCCCGGCGGGTGCGTTCGATGCCGAGCTGTTCGATGGCGTCGCCGCTGTCGCGCAGGCCGGCGGTGTCGACCAGCTTCAGGGGCAGTCCATGCACCTGCACGATCTCCTCGATCGTGTCGCGCGTGGTGCCTGCGGCCGGGCTGACGATGGCGCGCTCAAAGCCGGAGAGCAGGTTGAGCAGGCTCGATTTGCCGGCGTTTGGCCGCCCGCAGATGACCGTGCGCGCCCCCTGGCGCAGGATGCGGCCCTGCTCGCTGGTGGCGATGAGCCGTTGCGCCCGGGCAATGACGGCGTCGAGCCTGGCCACCAAGGCCGCACCGGTCTCGGGACTGATGTCCTCGTCGGGAAAGTCGATGAAGGCCTCGACGTGGGCCAGCACTGGCAGCAGGTCCTGCTTGAGGGCCTCGGCCTCGCGACCGATGGCGCCCCCGAGCTGCTCGTTGGCGGCACGCAGGGCCAGCGTGCTCTGCGCGTGGATCAAGTCCATCACCGCCTCCGCCTGGGTGAGGTCGAGTTTGCCGTTCAGGTAGGCGCGCTGGGTGAATTCACCCGGCCCAGCCGCGCGTGCGCCGGCGGCAAGCAGGGCGGCGAGTACAGTGCCACTGACCAGCAGGCCGCCATGCCCCTGGAATTCGACCACGTCCTCGCCGGTGAAACTCGCCGGCGCACGAAAAACCAGCACCAGGCCCTCATCGACAACCTCGCCCGTGGCGCCCAGCGCCTGGACCCGGCAGGCGGTGCGGGCCGGCAATTTGGCCAGCGGGCGACGCCCCCGCAGCACGGCGCCGGCAACCTCCAGGGCGCGCGGACCGCTGACGCGAATGACGCTGACGGCGGCTTCGGCCGCAGCGGTCGACAGGGCGGCGATGGTGTCCTGCAGCATGGCCGCGGCGGCTCGCCTCAGCGGGCCTTGCCTTCCTCCGGCTTGGCTTCCGAGGCCGTGCCGAGGGGCGTGATGATCGGACGATCCTTCATCTCCGGCCAGATCAGGTAGGCGTCACCCTCCTTGACAAAGGAGATCAGGAAGAGCTCCTCAATGCGGTCGGTCAGCGTCTCCTGCGAGGTGCGCACGGTGACATGGACGTAGTTCTTGTCCGCTTCCTCGACCAGACCGAGCACATCGATCTTGAGGGTATCCTGCTTGCGCTTGGTGACTTCCGGCGAGGAATTCACCCGCTGGTGCCAGGCGGTGCGGTCGGTGATGTAGAACTCCTGAGGCGACAGCTTTTCCAGGTCGCGGATCTCCTTGACGCCGAAACGCTCGAGCATCTCCTCCTCGACGGTCATCGTCGGCGCGGTCTTGATGATGGAGATGGTCTCCTTCTGCTTCCGCTCCAGCGAGCTGGGCAGCAGCATGCTGGCCGCCGTCTTCCAGTCCTGGGCCACCACGCTCTGCAAATACTTCTTCACCAGGCCGGAGCAGGGATGGTCCAGGGGCAGCGGTCCGCTGAACGCGGCACCGACCATCGAAAGGAAGCCGAGGGCCACGGAAAGGCGGAACAGGGAGCGGGAAGAATGCATAGGAAGACTTTGACCGACTTGGAGCCGGAATGTTCGGGCTGAGTTTTTACTCCGCGCCCCTCGGCGCGTCAAATGGAGAAAGCGACGCCAAGCGTCAGCGATCCTCGAGATTGTCCTTGACCTGGCTGGCGGCCGCTTCCGGCAGATCGATCCAGGCGGCCCCGCCCGGCAGCTTGCGCCCGCAGTCCGTCAGGGTGTTGGCGCTCACCAGCACGGCGCGGCAGGGGCCGCTGCTCCACACCGCCGCCCCGGACAGGCCACTGAAGCTGTTGCCCGATATGCTGAGGTGGGACGCCCCCTTCTCGATGAGCACGCCGGTGCCCTCGTCGATGCCCATCGGCGTCTTCGCCTCGGCCGGCCGCTTGTCGCC
>JAEYYS010000231.1 GCA_023428335.1 Verrucomicrobiota bacterium
GTTTTCGTCCTCCCAGACCATGCTGTCGCGCACGCTCGAACAGACGGTGAGCGGCCCAAGCACCTCCAGGTGCGCCAGCGGTTCCTCCAGCGCCCAGACGGCGTTGCCGGGATCGATGTTGGCCCCCACGTACTCCTTGCCGGCCGCCTCAATGAGGGCCTTCAACTCGTGCGACTGCATGTCGCCGGAGTGGTTCTCGATGGCGATTTTGATGCCCTCGGCCTCGGCGCGCGAGCGGTTGGCGCGGATGACCTTGACGGTCTGCTCGATGTGGCGCTGGATGCCGCCATCGCCGACGCGGTCCTTGGAGTTGCCCAGGTAGCAACGCGCCACCGGCGAGCCCAGCGCCTTCGCCAGCCGGATCGTCAGCGCCAGATGCTCCTCGGGCGTGCCATAGGTGTCCTTCCAGGTGTTGGAGGTCGGGCAGACGCTGCCAGTGCCGACGTACATCTGCAGGCCAGCGCGCTCCGCCTGGTCGCGCAGGCTCTTCAAATAGGCGTCCTCAAAACTCTCAAACACATGCAGCTCGGAGAGGAAACAGGTGTCGAGCTTGAGCGAGGCCGCGTAATCGATGAACTGGCCCGCCTTCCAGCCGGTGGCGCGCACGGCAAAATGGTCGAGCCCGAGCTTCAGCTTCGGCGCGGCCGCCGGCAGGCGCGGGGTGGCCAGGGCGGCGGTGGCAAGGGCGGTTTGCGAAAGAAAGGCGCGGCGGTTCATGGGCGGGGAGTAAGGGGACATTCCCTCAACGGTCAAGCCCGGCCCTTGCTGTCAGGCCGTTCATGATCGCCATGAACAAAATCCCCTTTGCCAAGCCCGGCTGGGCGGGTATGACTGCCTCCCCCGCTCCGGCGGCCTAACCACCCCCTGCCAATTGCACATGAGCCAAAAAAGTGATTTCGGACTGATCGGCCTCGCCGTCATGGGCCAGAACCTCGTCCTCAACGTGGAAAGCCGCGGCTTCCAGGTTTCCGTTTACAACCGCACCACCAGCGTCACCGACGAATTCGTCGCCAAGCACCCCGGCAAAAAGCTGGTCGGCTGCCACAGCCTCGAGGAGTTCGTCCAGAGCCTCGCCACGCCGCGCAAGATCCACATCATGGTCAAGTCGACCGCTGTCGCCGACAGCGACCGCGACGCCGTGGACGCCGTCATCGAGCAGCTCATCCCCCTGCTCGACAAGGACGACATCATCATCGACGGCGGCAACAGCTTCTACAAGACCACCGAGCGCCGCGATGGGTACCTCGCCGAGAAGGGCCTGCGCTTCATCGGCGCCGGGGTCTCCGGTGGTGAGGAAGGCGCGCGCAAGGGCCCCTCGATCATGCCCGGCGGCCCGGCCAGCACCTGGGAGGTGATGAAGCCGATCTTCGAAAGCATCGCCGCCAAGGTCGACGGCGAACCCTGCGTCATCCACATCGGTCCCGGCGGCGCCGGTCACTACGTGAAGATGATCCACAACGGCATCGAGTACGGCGACATGCAGCTCATCTGCGAAGCCTACAACATCTTCAAGAATGCCGGCTTCACCACCGACGAGATGGCCGCCATCTTCAACGAGTGGAACGAGGGCGACCTGCTCAGTTACCTCATCCAGATCACCGGCAAGGCCCTCGAACAGAAGGACGCTGAAACCGGCCACCCGGTCGTCGAACTGATCATGGACAAGGCCGGCCAGAAGGGCACCGGCCAGTGGACGCTGCAGAACGCCGTCGAAAACGCCGTCGTCATCAGCACCATCAACGCCGCCGTTGAGGCGCGCATCCTTTCGAGCCAGAAGAAGCAGCGCGTCGCCGCCAGCAAGGAACTCGCCGGCCCGGTCCCCGACCTCGCCGCCAAGAGCCTGACCTTCTCGATCAGCTTCGGCAAGAGCTCCGGCAGCGTCAGCGCCGGCCTCAGCGTCGACAAGTCCGACCTCGTCAAGAAGGTGCACGACGCCCTCTACGCCTCGAAGATCATCAGCTACGCCCAGGGCCTCGACCTGATCAAGACCATGGGTGAGAAGAAGGGCTGGGGCCTCGACCTCGGCCGCATCGCCGCCATCTGGCGCGGCGGCTGCATCATCCGCGCCAAGTTCCTCAACCGCATCACCGACGCCTACCGCGCCAACCCCGGCTTGGTCAACCTGATGCTCGACCCGTTCTTCAAGGACGTGCTCGCCAAGACCCAGCAGAACTGGCGCGAGGTCGTCGCCCTCGCCACCCTCAACGGCATTCCGGTGCCGGCCTTCTCGGCCTCGCTCGGCTACTACGACAGCTACCGCGCCGAGCGCCTGCCGGCCAACCTGCTGCAGGCCCAGCGTGACTTCTTCGGCGCCCACACCTACGAGCGCGTCGACAAGCCCGAAGGTCAGTTCTTCCACACCGACTGGCCCGAGGTCATCGGCTGAGACGAACACTCCTCCTCCACCAAGGCGGCCGGTTCCCCCGGCCGCCTTTTTTGTGACTCCATGCTGGATCAGCCTGGTCTGAAAGGCATGCAGACGAACCGATGATCGGCTGTGGCTTCAACCCTCTGTCACTTCCACCAAGGCGTGGAGGGCGGCCTTGCCGTAGGCACGTCATTTCTGCCCATTGAGTTTTGCCCCGCCCGCGCCGTAGTTGGGGAAGCATGTCGCACCTGCTGACCTTTGCCGCCGGATTCCTGTGCGGGGCTGCCACTTGGCTGCTCTGGCAGGCGCTGCGCTTCGCGGCGGAAATACGCACTGCCCGCGCGGAAGCTGCCAGCTACCTCGAGGCCGACATCGTATCGACCAAGGATCTGGAGGCACGCGCCGCCATCGAAGCCTGCAAGGGCCGGCTGCGCTGGCAGAAACGCCTGAACCCGGAATGGCTGCCGCCGCTGGTCGATGAAATCCCGCGCCTCGTCCGCGAAATCGCCCGGATTTACCGCCCGGACAACCCGCAGCCCCTGCTGGCGCCCGGCCTCAGCCAGTTCTCGCGCGCCGTCGAACTGGCCGCCGGCGATGTCTCAAACTTTCTGGGTGGCCATGCGGTGGGTCGCTTCGTCGATGTCAGCGCCGGCACCGCCTGGCGCACCTGGGAGGTCGGCCAGAAAATCGCCGGCCATGAGGCGGTGAAAACCGCCGGCCGCTGGTGGAAACGCGTGCTGCCCGTCTGGCAGGCCGTGAAGTACAAGTCCCCGCTGGTCTGGGCGGGTGTCGCCGTCAGCAATGTCGCGGCCCGCACCCTGCAGCCGGTCATCATCGACCTGGTGGCCCGCCGCGCCCTGGAATTGTACGGAGGGCGTGCCGTCCAGGCCCCTGCGACACTGCCGCCGAGCTCACCCGGGTGACCTGATGGACCTGATGGACCTGATCGACCTGATGGACCTGATGGACCTGATGGACCTGATGGACCGGACTGACCGGACTGACCTGTTTGACCTGCCGGACTTCGTCCATTTTGTCCATCAGGTCCATGCTGTCCAT
>JAEYYS010000256.1 GCA_023428335.1 Verrucomicrobiota bacterium
TCGAATCGCGCAGGAAATCGCGGGCGGCGGTGGGATGGGTGGTGACCTTGGCGTGGTTCAGGCTTCGCCGGCGAGGATCTCGGCGATGTGACGCACCTTCACCTGCGGATGCGACCGCGCCAGCAGGCCGCCGAGGTGCATGAGGCAGGACAGGTCGGTGCCGGTGACAAACTCGGCGCCGTGGCGGACGTGGTCGTCAACGCGGTCGCGACCCATGGCGACCGAGACATCGCTTTCAAAGACGGCAAAGCTGCCGCCAAACCCGCAGCATTCATCGGGTCGGTCGAGCGGCACCAGCTCCAGCCCCTGCACCATCTGCAGCAGGCGGGCGGGTTTGGAGAAGGCGGGCACCATGCACTCGCTCGGGCGGCCGAGCCCCAGCCCGCGCAGGCCGTGACAGCCGGCGTGCAGACCGACCCGGTGCGGGAAGACCGCGTCGAGCGACTGCACCTGCTCGACATCGTGCAGGAATTCGCAGAACTCATGGAGCCGGTGGGCAAGCTCGTGGCCGCGCGCCTCCAGGCCCTCCTTCAGGTGCAGCAGGCAACTGGCCGAGGGCGCGATCACGCGGTCGAAACCGGCGTAGGCGCGGGCAAAGTCGTCGAGGAAGACCTCGCCCTCGGCGGCGTGGCCCGAGTTCGCCAGCGGCTGACCGCAGCAGGCGGGCGCGGAGGGGCATGCCACCTGATGACCGAGCTTTTCCAGCAGGCGCAGCGTGGCCAGCCCGGCCTGCGGGTAGAACTGATCCACGTAGCAGGGGATGAACAGGCCGAGGCGCATGACCGTGTCAGATCGTCATCGAGCTGTAGCCGCCATCGACGACCATTTCATGGCCGGTGATGAACGAGCCGGCGCCATTGGCGGCGAGCAGCAGGGCGGCACCGACGAGTTCGCCGGCGTTGCCGAAGCGGTTCATCGGCGTGTGGCCCATGATCTTGGCGACGCGGTCCGGGGTCAGCACCTTGCGGTTTTGCTCGGCCGGGAAGAAGCCAGGCACGAGGGTGTTGACGCGGATGCCGAGCGGCGCCCACTCGCGCGCGAGGTTCTTGCTGAGGTTGTGCACGGCGCCCTTCGACATCGAGTAGGTGAAGACGCGGCTGAGCGGCAGCAGGCCGGACATCGAGCCGAGGTTGAGGATCGAGGCGGGGACCTGCTTGTCGACGAAGTAGCGACCGAACACCTGGCAGGCGAGGAAGACGCCCTTGGTGTTGATGGCCATGATCCGGTCGTACTCGTCCTCGCTGATGTCGAGGAAGGGCGTGGCGGAATTGACGCCGGCGCCGTTGACGAGGATCTGGCAGCCGCCGGAGCGCTCGATCACCTGGGCGAGCAGGGCTTCGAGGTCGGCCTTGCGGGCGGCATCGGCGGCGACGAAGTAACCGCGGCCACCGGCGGCGTGAATGGCTTCCAGGCGCTTGTCCGCCTTGGCGGGGTCGCGACCGACCAGCACCACCTCGGCGCCGGCTGCGGCAAAACCTTCGGCGATGGCGCCGCAGAGTTCACCAGTGCCGCCGATGACAACGGCGGTCTGGCCCTGAAGGGAGAAGAGGTCGGTGGGGGATGGCATGGTGAAAAAGGAGGGACCGCCAAGAGAGCAAGGGATGCGCGGCTGTCGATCAAAGAACGCGGCCGGACCGGCGGTGCGTGCGCGGGGCGATGCACCTGCGACTGACCAAAACCCGCCTCAGGCGAGGATCTCGCGCACGACATGGCCGTGCACGTCGGTGAGACGGAAGTCGCGCCCGGCGTGACGGAAGGTCAGGCGCTCATGGTCGAGCCCGAGCAGGTGCAGGATCGTGGCATGCAGGTCGTGCATGTGCACCTTGCCCTCGACGGCCTGGAAACCGATGTCATCGGTGGCGCCGTAAGCGAACCCGGCCTTCACCCCGCCGCCGGCCAGCCAGACGGTGAACCCGCCCGGGTTGTGGTCGCGACCGGTGCCGTTGCTCTGCGAGTAGGGCGTGCGACCGAACTCACCGCCCCACCAGACAAGGGTGTCCTCGAGCAGGCCGCGCTGCTTGAGATCCTGCAGCAGGCCGGCGATCGGCTTGTCCACCGCCGCGGCATGATCCGCGTGCTTGGGCATGTTGCTGTGCTGATCCCAGGCCGGGTTGTTGGAGTTGTCGCCGTAGTTGACCTGGATGTAGCGCACGCCCTGCTCGGCCAGGCGACGCGCCATCAGGCACTGGCGACCGTAGTTGTCGGTGGTCTTGTCGCCGATGCCGTAGAGCTTGAGCGTGGCCTCGGATTCCTGCGCGAGGTCGAGGGCATCCGGTGCGCGCTGCTGCATGCGCCAGGCGAGTTCGTAACTCTCCAGCACCGCCTCGATCTCCGTGTCGCCCGGCCGCGCCTGGCGACGCCCCAGGGCGCCGAGCAGTTCATACTGGCGGCGCTGCTGCTCGGGGGTCCAGACGCTGTTGGCGATGTTCTTGATGCCGGATTGCGCGGCCGGAATGCCGCTGCGACCGACCGGCGTGCCCTGGAAAACGGCGGGCAGGAAGGCGTTGCCGTAGTTGCGCGGCCCGCCGTTGCCGAGGCTCGGACTGATGGTGACAAAGCCGGGCAGGTTTTCGTTTTCCGAACCCAATCCGTACATCACCCAGGAGCCCATGCTCGGACGGATGAAGCTGGTGGTGCCGGTGTGCAGGAAGAGGGTGGCCGGTCCATGCGCCACCCCCTCGGTGTGCATGCCGTGCAGGAAGCAGAGGTCGTCGACGTGCTGGTTGATGTGCGGGAACAGGCCGGAGGCCCAGCGACCCGACTCGCCGTGCTGGGAATACTCCCAGAGCGATTTCATCAGCTTCTGCGGCGCGCCCTTGCCGGTCTTGGCGACCGTGCGCGGATCCGCCAGATCGAGCGTCTTTTGGTCGTCGCGCTGCAGGCGCGGCTTGTAGTCGAAGGAATCCACCTGGCTGACCCCGCCCTGCATGAACAGGAAGATGACGCGCTTGGCGCGCGGCAGCAGGTGCGGACCCGGCAGGGCGGCGCGGGCACCGGTCAAGGCCGAAGCGGCCAGCCAGCCGAAACCACAGCCGGTGCTTTGCAGGAAGGAACGACGCGAAGCCAACATGGCAGAGGAAAACGCGGGTCGTGGGGGTGGTTTATCTCGCAACGTCGGTGCATTCGCTTGGAAGGCGACGCTGGGGAAGAACCCCTGCCCTACCCTCAAACCCGCTCTCGGGCGAGAGCGCCTACATGGGAGGCAGGCCCAACAGCCGCCAATACCCGGTCGCCAGCAGCCGCTGCAGGCCCTCGCGACCCGTTTCCAGCAGGCGCAGCGCCTCCTCCTGTTCTGCGGGCGCGAGCGGAACCACCGGCACCACAAAAGAGCGACAGGCCTGAGCCAAACTGAGCGCGATGAGATCATCGCCCCAGATCTCCCCTGCCGCCACGGGGCCAAGGCAAAACACCTGCGCCTGCGCGCCGATCGCCAGCGAGCGCAGGCTCGGGCCCTCGCCGTCGACCGGCTGCCAGCGTGTGCCGGCGTGCGCGGGTTCGTCGCCAACGAGCAGCCAGCAGCCGCTGACCGACGACGGCAAAGAACTCGGCAGCGGCGCGTTCTCGGGTCGCAGCACAAGGGCGGGCACGGCCTCAGCCGGCGGTTCGCGCAGGACACGATAGGCCCATTCCCAGCCCGGCACACGCGCGACGGCCGCCGTTAGTCCAGCCTGACGCAGCACCGTCTCCCAGGCGGTGGCCTGCCAGATCGAATCGGTCGCCAGCACGAGCCATTCCGGTGCCTCGGCCACGGCCTGCACTGCCTCGGCGATCGCCTGCGCCAGCGGCGCCACCTCGGCGCTGCCGGCACGCAAACGACCCTGGATTTCCCGCTGACCGCGCGGCCCGAGCACCAAGACGCTGTAGCGACCACTGGCCGGATCGCCGGGACCGGCGACACTGACCCAGACCGTGCCGGCGAGTTCGGGTCGCTCGCGCAGCGCGGCCGCCAGTTCCCAAAGCTCGACCCGCCGCTGGTGCTCCAGCAGGTTCATGCGCCGGAGGTCGGCCTCCAGGTCGCGCACCAGATCGGAGGGCGCGCGGCGACCATGGCGATGGCGCAGCACCGCCACCCGCGAGGGCGGCGGCAGGCGACGCAGGGTCGTGGTCAAACGATCCTGCAGGGTCTCCTGCAGCAGAAAGCGCAGCTCGGCGTCGTCGATCTCGGTGTCGAGTCGCCCCCAGGCCTGCCGCAGGTGCGACTGCGCCGCGGTCCAGGCTTCCTCGTCGCGCAGGAAAGGCAGGCCGCGCAAACTGGCGCGCAAGGCACGCGCGAACTCGACCACGTTTTCCACGGACCCCGGCCGCACCGCCAGCAGGCGACCGAGACTGCCCAGGGCCTGATGCCGGAAGGCCAGCCGTGTGGCGGCGTTGAGCAGGTCGTGCTGCTTTTTCACCTGATGCGCCTGGGCGCGTTTGGCCACCCAAGCGAGCGCGGCCAGCGGGTACTGCAGGACCACACCCGCCGACCTCAACACCGCCCAGTCGGGATCCTCGGCGACGACTGCAGACAAGTGCCGCAGCGCCGGATCTTCCGCATCCTGCCACTGGCGCGCCGCTTCCGCCCCGTTGGGCGCGGTGGGGGGATCACCAGGAAAGGGCAAGTCGTCGAGTCGCACCCGCCAAGCCGCCGGCGGCGCCAACCCGGCCTCGGCCAATCGCCAGGCCGCCGCCCGGACGCGCTGCTGCAGCGACTCCGGCAAACGCGGTGGCAGCAGGTGCAGGGCCAGCACTTCCAGGCGCGCAGCCGCGGCGGGCTCGCCCTGCAGGCGCCTGGCTGCGGCGGCATCGAGCAGCAGAGTTGTGTCCTCGAAACGCGGCAGCGCACCGGCCGGGCGCGCGTCGCGACGCATTTGCCAGGCGGTGAGCAGCCAGTCGGCCAGCGCCGCCTCGGGCGTCGACCAAGCATGGCGCACGAGGTCGGCCACGGCATCGGCCAGCCAGCGGGCCAGCCTCGCCGACTCAACGGTCTGCCAGGGCGCCGCGGCGTGCGGGGTGAGATCGAAGGCGCGACCCGGTTTCCAGCCGCTCGGAGCGAGGGCCTGCAGTTGCCGCAACTGCGGCAGAGCTTCATCGGCAGAAGGCTCCGTCTGCAGGACACTGCGGGCCAGCCAATGCGCCAGCGCGGTCTCCGGTGCAGTCGGCAGAGCGGCCAGCGCGCGCGCCAGTTCGTCCCTTGCCTGCGGCTTCAATTTTTGGACGGGCAGCGCTCGCACCAGCGCCAGGGCCGCCGAGGCGACGCTGGATTCGCGCGCACGCAGGGCACGCAAAGCGAGGGCCGCCGCGTCTTCGCGACCACCGGCCGGGGGCGGGCCGCCGGAGAGCAGGCGACGCCAGAGCAGCCAGTCGGGGCGCGCGCCGTAGCGGGCATCGGCTTCTTTCCAAAAGCCGGCCGGTCGCGACCCACCGGAACCGGCCGCCGGCAGGGCACGCACGAGTTCACCGAGCGGAAGCAGCGGAGGGGTCGGACGACGCGGACCGGGGCGCATGTCGATCAGGAATCAGGCGCGCCTCACTGCAGCGGCTTGCCCTTCGTCTCCGGTGCCAGCCAGACGATGGCAACGCCGATGAAGTAGACCGAGCAGAGCGCGATGTAGGCATTGGCCGAGGAGGTCGCGCCATTGCTGCCGAACAGGCCGACGAGGTTGGCGAGTTGGAGGGCACCGACGGCGGCGATGATGCGACCGACATTGAAGCAGAAGCCCTGGCCGGTGGCGCGCACGCGGGTCGGGAAGAGCTCGGGCAGATAGAGCGGGAAGAAGCCGTAGAACGAGGCGCTGACACCGCCGATGATGAAGGCGGAGACGAAGAACCAGTTCGAGATTTCCGCGTTGGTCTTGTAGAACAGCACCGCGCTGCCGAAGGCGGCCACGCAGGTAAGCGAGTAGGTGAGGCGACGGCCAAAGCGATCGGCCACCAGCGGCATGAAGAAGGTGGCCAGGATGGCGCCAAAGGAGGTGGCGAGCTGGGTGTACTCGCGCGGGTGCAGCCAGCCGTTGGCCTGCAACTCGGACGACCACTTCGGTGCCTGCTGCGCCGCGCCCCAGGTGCCGAGCAGTGCGACGCCCGCCAGGCTGGCGCCGATGAGCATGTGGCGGATCACCAGCTTGCGGTCGACACCGCCGAGGGCGCCGGCAATGCCAGCGCGCTCCAGATAACGACGCACCGGGAAGAGGTAGCCCCAGAGCACGGCCGCCAGGCCGACCACGGTGATCAGACCGGCCTGCGCCGCGGAGTTCACGCCCATGGGCGACCAGGCCCAGATGATGACCAGGCCGGCAAGACCACCGGTGCCCACGCCGTAGAGATCGGTGTTGCTCCAGTGCGAGGTGTTGCCCGCTTCCTTCTCCTCGTGCCACTTTTCCGATTCCGGCACGAACAGACGGATGAAGAAGATCAGGATGGCCGGCAGCGCACCGCTGATCATGAGGAAACGCCAGCCGCTGTTTTGGAAGAGCTTGTCGGCCCACTCCTGCGACAGACCGATCGCCATGGAACCCTGGTGCCAGGCTTCGACGTAGCTGTTCAGGCCCAGGCTGAGGAAGGCGACCAACAGGTAGCCGATGTTGGCCGCCGCACCGATCGCGCCCGCCACCCAGATGCGGTTGCCCTTGGTCCACAATTCATTGACCAGCGCCACGCCCAGCGCCCACTCCCCGCCCATGCCGAGCGAGGCGATGAAGCGCAGGATGGCGATGTGCCAGGCTTCCGTGGCGAAACCGCAGAGGCCGGTGAAGATGGCATAGGTGAAGATCGAGAACGACATCGCCCGCACACGGCCGATGCGGTCGCCCAGCCAGCCGAACAGCACGCCGCCGGTGGCCGCGCCGACCAGGAAGGTGGCGATGATGACCGAGAACCAATTCGTCGCCACGACCGGATCCTGACCCGGCAGCAGGTCGCGCAGCGCCGGCACGCCAATCAGCGGGAACAGGCCCATTTCAAAGCCGTCGAAGAGCCAGCCCAAAAAGGCGGCGATGAGGGCCATGTTGCGGCCGGTGGCGGTGGTCTTGGGTCGGGACATGGGATTTCGGGAGCAGGTGTTTACGGACGGAACCCCCGATTCTTGGGACAAATCGCCCCCCGACAAGCACGAATGCAGCCGCAAACCCGGGATAAAGAAGTTTTCCCGTGCATCGTTGCGTTCCCATTCATCCGCCTCATCTCTGATCTTCCATCTTCCAAGCCCCATGCGCCGCCTCCTCACCTTCCTGCTGCTCGCCGCGGGCCTCGCCGCCGCGGCGGAAAAGCCCAACTTCCTGATTGTCTTCACCGATGACCACGGCTGGGGCGATGTCGCCAGCTTTGGTGGCAGCGATGTGCAGACGCCGCACCTCGACCAACTCGCCGCCGAGGGCCTGAAGTTCACCGCCATGCGCGCCAACTGCACGGTCTGCTCGCCCTCGCGCGCCGCCCTGCTCACAGGTCGCTACCCGGACCGCGTCGGCGTGCCCGGCGTCATCCGCACGCAGCCGGAAAACTCCTGGGGCTATTTCGCGCCCGGGGTGCCCACCTTGGCCGACGCCCTGAAGCCGGCCGGTTACCACAGCGCCATCATCGGCAAGTGGCACCTCGGCCTGGAGAGCCCGAACACGCCGAATGAGCGCGGCTTCGACCTGTTCCACGGTTTCCTCGGCGACATGATGGACAGCTACACGACGCATTTGCGCCACGACCAGAATTACATGCGCCTCAACCGGGAGGTCATCGAGCCGAAGGGCCATGCCACCGACCTCTTCACCGACTGGGCCTGCGCGTACTTGAAGGGAGAGCGACGCCCGAAAGAAAAACCCTTCTTCCTCTACCTCGCCTACAACGCCCCGCACTTCCCAATCGAACCGCCTGCCGAATGGCTGGACAAGGTGAAGGCGCGCGCGCCGGCCATGGATGCCAAGCGTGCCGCCAATGTCGCCTTTGTCGAGCACCTCGACGCCAACATCGGTCGCGTGCTCGCCTGCCTGCGTGAGACCGGCCTCGACAAAAACACGGTGGTCGTCTTCAGCGCCGACAACGGCGGTTCCCTGCCCCACGCCCAGAGCAATCACCCCTGGCGCGACGGCAAGCAGAGCCACTACGACGGCGGCCTGCGCGTGCCCTTCATCCTGCGCTGGCCCGGCCAGGTGAAACCCGGCTCGGTGAGCGACTACGCCGGCCTCAACTTCGACGTCTTCCCCACCTTCCTCGAACTCGCCGGCCTGAAGCCGTCGCCGGATCTCGACGCGGTCAGCCTGGTGCCCCTGCTTGAAGGCCACGCCATGCCCGCCAACCGCGAACTGTACTTCGTCCGTCGCGAGGGTGGCCCTGCCTACGGCGGCAAGAGTTACGAGGCGATCGTGCGCGGCGAGTGGAAGCTGCTGCAGAACGATCCGTGGTCGCCGCTCGAACTCTACCACCTGAAAAACGACCCCCAGGAAACCACCAACCTCAGGGGCAAGGCGCCCAAGGTCTTCAACGAACTCTCGACCGCCCTGCGTCGCCATGTCCAGCGCGGCGGCGCGGTGCCCTGGCAGAAACCCTGATCGCGGTTGCCCGGCACACCCGACCATGCTCCACTGCCTGTGATGCTCACGCCCGCCGAACTCCAGCGCTACGCCCGCCACCTGGCCATCCCGGGTTTCGGTCGCGAGGCCCAGGAAAAGCTGCGCGCCGCCCGCGTGCTCTGCATCGGCGCTGGCGGCCTCGGCTCGCCCGCTGCGCTCTACCTCGCCGCCGCCGGTGTCGGCCGCTTGGGCCTGGTCGATCCGGACCAAGTCGAGGTGACCAACCTGCAGCGCCAGATCCTCTACGGCGAAAGCGACATCGGTCGCCCGAAGCTCGAAGCCGCGCGCGAGCGCCTGCAGCAGACCAATCCGCATGTTGAGGTCGTCGGCCACGCCGAGTACTTCACCGCCGCCAACGCCCGCGAGATCGCCGCCGGCTACGACATCCTGCTCGACGGCACCGACAACTTTCCGACGCGCTACCTGTCGAACGACGTCGCCGTCTGGCAGCGCAAGCCGAATGTCTATGGCAGCATCCTGCGCTTCGAAGGCCAGGTCTCCGTCTTCGCCCCGCACCTCGGCGGCCCCTGCTACCGCTGCATGTCGCCACAGCCGCCCAAGCCCGGCCTGGTGCCCACCTGCGCCGAGGGCGGCGTGCTCGGCGTCCTGCCCGGCCTGGTCGGCACCCTGCAGGCCCTGGAGGTCATCAAGCTCATCACCGGCCTCGGCACACCGCTCATCGGTCGACTGCTGCACGTCGACACCCTGACCCTGCGCTTCCGCGACTTCACCCTGCGGCGCGACTCTGAGTGTCCCGTCTGCGGCCCCAATCCCTCCATCACTGAACCCATCGATTACACCGGTTTCTGCGGCATGAATCCCCCCGACGTCCCTACCCTCAGCGTTCAAGACCTGCGCGACCTGCGCGCGCGCGGCGAGAAGCACTTCCTGCTCGACGTGCGCGAGCCCGACGAATACGCCACGGCCCGCATCGAGGGCTCCACCCTCATCCCGCTGGGCGAGGTCGCCGCGCGCGCTGGCGAACTGCCGCGCGACACCAAGATCGTCGTCCACTGCAAGCTCGGCGGCCGCAGCGCCAAGGCCGTCGCCGCCCTGCGCGACCTGGGCTTCACCGATGCCTGGAACGTCGCCGGCGGCATCACCGCCTGGTCGAAGGAAGTCGACCCGCAGGTGCCGGTGTATTGAGGACCGGCCGGCTCGCGAACGAATTTCACAAATCCCCTTGCCTTTCGGTATTTTCAGTTTTTACTGAAACCGTGAGCAAGAAACCCCCAGCCTGGGAACAAGCGCGCGAGGAGTTCGTGGCGCAGTGGGGGTCGCTCGGCACCCAGTGGGGCATCAACCGCACGATGGCGATGATCCACGCCCTGCTCATGACCGCTCCCGAGCCGATGAGCACCGACGAGGTCATGGCCATGCTGGAGATCAGCCGCGGCAACGCCCACACCAACCTCAAGGAACTGGTTGGCTGGGACCTCGTGCGCATCGTCACCCGCAAGGGCGAGCGCAAGGAGTTCTTCGAGGCGGAAAAGGACGTCTGGAAGATCTTCGTCACCATCTCGAAGGAGCGCAAACGCCGCGAGATCGAACCCGCCATGCGCCTGCTGCGCGACTGCGCCGAGCGCACCCGCGAGGAACCCGCCGGTCCCGGCCGCGACTTCCACCGGCAGATGAAGGAGCTCGACGAGTTCCTCAGCTTCGGCGTCAAGGTCGCCGACACCGTCATCTCGATGAAGCACGCCTCCGCCCTGCAGTGGGCCATGCGTCTGCTCGGCTGACTTTTTTGTGCCTTTATGTTTCAGTATTTTCTGAAACTTCTGAACAAACAACACACACCCACCCCATGAACGAAACCGTCCTCAGCTACAGCCTCTACCTCACCCTCGCCGTCGCCCTGACGGTCTGGGTCGCCCGCACCCTGCACCACAACGGCCGGGTCTTCCTCGTCGACTGCTTCCACGGCAACACCGAGCTCGCCGACAGCGTCAACCACCTGCTGCTCGTCGGCTTTTACCTGGTCAACATCGGCTTCGTCTCGCTGTACCTGAAGACGGCCGACGAGATCCTCGGCGCCCGCGGCGTCTTCGAGGCGCTCAGCGGCAAGATGGGGGTGGTCCTGCTGGTGCTTGGCGCCATGCACTTCTTCAACCTCTACGTCTTCACCAAGCTGCGCCGCCGCGCCACCCTCGGCCGCGTGCCGCCGCCCCTGCCGCCGATGAACCGCCCCGGCAAACCCGACAACCTGCTCGACACCCTGTGAAGACGCTGCACCGCCGCATCGGCCTCAGCCTGCTCGCCATGAGCGGCGGCTGGATCGCCTGCAACCTCGCCTGGTGGCTGGCCGTCGCCGCCACCGGGCGCATCGGTGGCGCCTCAAGACCAGACATTCTGATAGAGGCCCTTCTGTTCATCGGTGCTTGGACCGGCATCGTCATCTTCGCCGCCTGGCAGGTGATCTTCCTGCCGGTCGATCTGATCGTGCCGGCTCACTCGAAACTGCGTCGGCCAGGGCCGGCGGCGCTTTGTGGCTTCCTGGCTGTCTTCCTTCCCATCGCCCTGATTTACCTCTGGGCCATGATCGGGCAGGCGCTCCGGCACGGCTGGCTTGAAGCCGCAGATCGTGTCTTCGACGCCGACGCCCTGCCCTACGTGCTCGGCGCCTGCATCACCGGCACCACCGCTGCCTGGCTGCGTGCCCATTTGGATCGGTTCTTTCCCCCACCCACCCCATGCACACGCTGACGCTCTTCTACGATGCCCACTGCGGCCTCTGCTCGCGCTTCCGCGACTGGCTGCTCGACCAGCCGGCCTATGTCCGTCTGGAGTTCCTGCCCTACGATTCCCCCGAGGCCCTGCGCCGCTGCCCGACCCTGCCGCAGTTGCGGGCCGATCAGGAAATCGTCGTCATGGGCGATGATGGCTCGCTCTGGCAGGGGGCCGCCGCCTGGGTGACCTGTTTGTGGGCTCTGCAGGAGTACCGCGAGTGGTCGCTGCGTCTGGCCAGTCCCGCCCTGCTGCCGCTCGCCCGTCGCGCCGTGCATTGGATCTCCAGCCGGCGCATCCGCCTCTCGCAGCTGCTGCGCCTGCGCAGCGATGCCGACCTGCGCTCGAATCTGGAATCGCCCACCTGCCCCGACGGCAGCTGCAAGATCGAACCCTGATTCGGTTCTCGGTTCTCGGTTCTCGGTTCTCGGTTCTC
>JAEYYS010000272.1 GCA_023428335.1 Verrucomicrobiota bacterium
ATGCCGAGCAGTTCATGCAGGCCGGAGGCAAAACGCTTGTAACCCAGGTTCTCCACCGTCGGCGGATCGGCGAGCGGGTTCTGGATGATCCACACCACACCGCGCCGGATCGCCACGGCGAGGCGGCCATCGGGCAGCGACGCCATGCCGCCGACCTCGAGGTTGAGCCCCTTGGGCACCTCATAGGTGAGCACCCGGTAAAAGGCATCGTCCGGCACCTGCCCCTGCAAACCCGCAGTCAGCAGCGCCAGCGCGCCGAGCCATGAAATTCCCTTCACCATGACAGCACCTCCTTGGTTTCCTGGCCGTTGCGGCGCAGCGTGCGTTCGAAGCTGCGACCGTCGGCCGCGGGTCGCAGCGTGTCCTCGATGAGCACGCCGTCGCGCCGATACAGCAGCACCGGCACGCCGTCGGCGCCGAGCCGGTAACCGGCAAACTCGCCACCGGCCTCGCCGGGCAGCTCATGCACGTCCTCACCCAGCGGCTTGATCGGTGTCATCTCGCGACTCTGCCAGTTGCTCATGGCATCGAGGAAGCGACCACGCCACACCAGGCGCCAGCGGCATTCCAGCGCGTCGAAGGCGGCATTCAGGCCCTGCGGGAAACCGACGCCGATGGCGTGGCTGCCGGCGCCCTCAATGAAGCTGCGGAAGACGATGGGCTTGCCGGCCTTGGCGGGCAGCAGCTCAAAGTCCTCGCTCGACAGCAGACCCTCGGGCAATGGCTGGCCCTCCAGCTCGCGCAGGTAGGTCCAGATCGATTCGATTTCCTGCTCGGCCTTTTTGCGACCCATGAACAGCGGCGGCATCATCGTGCCCGGCTGCGCGGCCTGCGGATTGAGCAGCAGTTCCTTGAAGTACTCGGGCTGCAGGCGCTCGACCGTGTGGGTCAGGCGCGCCACCGGCGGCCCCAGCGACTTGCGTTCCTTCAAGCCATGGCAGGACACGCAGGCGAGCCCGGTCGAACCCAGCAACTGGCGGCCCAGCTCGGCGCGATGATGCTTCTGCAGACCGCTGACATCGATCGCCACCGGCGTCTCGCGACGATCGGCCTCGGCGAAGAGATCGACCAGCTCATGCGTCGCCGCCTCGCCGAAGTTCGGCATGCGCGTGTTCAGGTAGGCGCGCACCGAGCCGCCCTCGCCGAACAGCACCTTCTCCAGCCAACCGCGCGTCAGCTTGCGACCGACGCTGTCCAGCCGCGGCGGCAGATGACCGAACTCGCCGAGCGAACCGGCACCGGGGTCGTTGTAGGTGAAGTACTGGGCGCGCGGATCTTCCGGACCGCCCTTGTGGTTGCGGTCGTGGCAGGAGTAACAATTCAGGCGCGTCATCTGCCAGTCGGCCCGCTGCGCGGCATCGGCCAGGTGCGGCGGCTTGCCGCCCGCGCGCAACTCGGCGAGGGCGAGCCCGATCGCGCGCTTCTGCAGGTCGTTGAGGTCGTAGCGCGGCACGCCCGAGGCCGGACTGGCCGACAAACAGCCGCGCGCGGGATCCGCCTCGACCAGGGCCTTGACCGTCTTGACGTCGGCAACGCCCGACACTCCCGGTGCCTCATGACAGGCACTGCAGCGGCGTGCGTGGAAGACTTCGCGACCGCGCTCCACCCCCTGCTTCGGCAGCTTCAAAGCCGCACGTTCGTTGGCAATCGGCGGCGTGCGACCGAGATGCAGGTAGGCGGCGATGTCGGCGGCCTCCTGCGCGCTCAGATGCAGGTCCGGCATGCGCCCGGCCGGGCGGTGCGCCAGCGGTCGCTGCAGGAAATCCGCCAGCGCCGCCTCGTTCCAGACATCCGCGAGCACGATCGGCACCGAGGTGTTGCCGGGTCGCTCCAATTCCGCATCAGCCGCCAAACTTTCCGGTCGGTAATCGCTGGCCGGCTCGTGGCAGGCGACGCAGCCGGTCTTGTGATACAGCTCCTTGCCGCGCGCGGCATCGCCGGCCGGCGGCTTCGGCAGTTCCGCCTTGGCGGCGTTGAGGAATTCGACCAGTGCCTCGACATCCTCGTCATCGCCTTCCGCAGCGGCAAACAGGCCGGGCATCTGGGTGCCCTTCTTGACATGCTGCGGACTGCGGATGAAACGCCAGAGCGAGTCGGCATCAAAACGCGCCGCGCTGCCGTCGAGCTTCGGTCCCGGCTTCGCCTCCAGCCCCCAGCCCGCCGGTGCGGCGTGGCAGGCCGTGCAGTTCAGCTCGGCCAGCAGCAGGCGACCGCCGGCCACCAGATGCGCGTCGGTGTCCTGCGCCAGGTAAAACTGGTCGAAGGTGAAGACGTGGGCATGGTTGACCGGCTCCGCCATGAGCGGATGCGCGCGCGTCGGTGCGGTGCCGAGAACGGCGAGCAACGGCGCGGCAAGCAGGGGCAGGCGCTTCATCATCGGGCACACGTTCACAGGCCCATCTTCGCGCGTTCGGCGTCGAGCGCACGGATCCACGGACCAATGAAGTGGCCGCTGTCGTGGTAGGTGCGACCCGAGTACATGTGGCGATCGATCACGCTCGGCTCGTTGACGTAGATGCCGCCGCAGACCTCGAGGTCAAACTTGCACTTGGCCACGGTCGCCATGCGCAGGCCGTTGACGATGCCGGCGCGCGCCGGGATCTCGACGCCGTGGCAGACGCTGGCGCAGGGTTTGCCCTGCTCCCAGAACCAGCGGGTGATGCGCAGCAGGTCCTCGTCCTCGCGGATGTACTCCGGCGCGCGGCCGCCGCTGAAGAAGATGCCGACGTATTCCTCGGGCACGATGTCCTTGAAGGCGACGTCGGCGTCGATGCTGTAGCCCTCCCATTCCTTGGTGATCGTCCAGCCGGGCTTCACCTCGTGCAGGACCATCTGATACTTGCGCTTTTCCGGCGCGGCGACCACCGGCTTGTAGCCGCCCTCGATGAGGCGGTAAAACGGATACAGGGTGTCGACGGTCTCGGTGGCGTCGCCGACGATGAGCAGGACTTTGGCTTCAGGCATGGGATGGGTGGGTGGGGATGAAATGAGGGATGGGATCAAACCGCCGCGGCGATCGGATCGAGGAAGTTTTTCGCGCGCACGATCTCCGCCGTCGTCTCGGCGGCGGTCGGCAGGATGGGAATGCCGCGCGGGGTCGGGTGCATGAAGATCTCGGTCGGACCGGTGAAACGAATCGCCTTCAGCGCGGCGAGCAGCGGCTGCCAGTCGAGCTTGCCGCGACCCGGCATCTGCTGCAACTCCTCGTCCTTGGGCATCGGCTTCATGCAGCCCATGCCGTGCTCCCAGGCATAGAAGAGCGACATCTTCGCATCGATGTGGCGGATCAGTTCGGCCAGCAGCGCCGGCTCCTGCGGCAGGTGGTAGGGCGCCAGGGCGACACCGAGACCGTCGATGCCGCGCGCGGCATCGGCAAACCAGCGCAGCGAATCGGGCGAATCGATGAGGTTGTTGACGTGGTTCTCAATGGCGATCGTCACCCCGGCCGCCGCGGCCTGGGCGGCGTGCGGCTTCATCTTTTCCACGAAGTCGATGACGTTGCGCTTGAGCTGGTCGGCCGGCACCTTGTACTCGCCCTTGCCGCCGGTGACGATGAAGCGACCGCCGAGCTTCTGATTGACGCGGATCTCCTCGGCTAGGCCAAAGGGCCCGAGGTCGTAACGGGTCGTGCCGGCCAGGGTCAGGCCGTGCTCGCCGAGCATCGCGGCAAAGCGGTCGTGACCGATCTCATCGATCTCCTCGCGCTGGGTGCCGTGGCGACGCGGCCACAGGTCGATGCTCGTGGCCCCGGTCTTCTTCACCTCGGGCAGGATCTCGGCGAGCTTGAGGCTGCCATACATGCTCGAAGCGAGCGCGTAGTTCAGCTTCCAAGCGGCGCCCTGGGCGCAGGCGGGCGCGGCCGCCAGGGCGGCGAGCGATTGCAGGAAATGGCGACGATTCATGACGGGGGAGTTTAACGCCAGCGGGCGCGGCCTTTCATTCAGACTTTGACCCGCGCTTTTCAGGTTTTGCGGCTGCGCCGAAACGCCCCGGGCGTGACCCCGGTGCGCTGGCGAAAGGCCTCGGCCATGTACTGCGGATGCGAAAAGCCGCAGCGCGCGGCGATGGCCACCAGCGTCAGGTCAGTCTCCGCCAGCAGCTTTTCCACCGCGACAAAACGCAGGCGGTTGATCTCCTCGCCCGGGCTGCGGCCGATGAGCGCCTTCATGCGCCGCTCCAGCACACTGCGCGACAGGGCGACCTCGCGCGCCACGCGGCTGACGTCGATGCCCTCGGTGGCATGCTGGCGGATGAAGCGCAGGGCCGCGGCAATGCGCGCGTCCTCGACCGCCACGATGTCGCTCGACTGGCGCGTGACGATGTCGCCCGGCGCCAGCAGGTGGGTTTCGCCGGGCTTCGGCACGTGCCGACCCGACATCCAGTCGCCCAGCAGGCGCGCCGCCTCGCGGCCGACCGCCTGACCGCGCAGGCGCACGCTGGAGAGCGGCGGCGAGGCGGTTTCGCAGAGCATGATGTCGTTCTCGGCACCCGCCACCGCCAGTTCCTCGGGCACGGCAATGCCGGCGCGGCGGGCGGCATCGAGCACCCAGAAGCCGAGCTGGTCGTTGACGGCAAACACCCCGGCCGGCTTCGGCAGCGCGCGCAGCCAGTCGGCCAGATCGCGCTGGTGCTGCTCCCAGTTTTTGCGGCGCGAGCGGAACACCGGGCACTCCAGCCCCGCCTCGGCGACCGCTTCGACAAAACGCCTGCTGCGTTCGAGGAAAAAGGCCTCGGCATCATCGAGGCAGCAGCCAAAGTGGCGGAAGCCACGCGCCCGGAAATGCGCGGCGACCCGCGCGCCGATGACGCTGTTGTCCATGCCCACAAAGGGGAACGGATGCTCCAGCACGGTGGTGCGCATCTCCACCACCGGCAGGCTGGTGGCGATCAAGCGCCGGAGCAGTTCGGCATCGGCCGTGCGCGCCAGAATGCCGTCGCCGCGCCAGTCCTTGAGCCAGTCGGGAAACCGGCTGCGCAGGTCGCGCGGCTCCAGGTAGAGCGACCACGGCCCGTGCTCCGCCACATGGCGACGAATGCCACGCACGATGTCGCGGCCATACGACCGCGAGGTGTCGACCAAAACGGCCACCTGGGGAATGGATGCAGCAGTGCGCGAACGAGCCA
>JAEYYS010000337.1 GCA_023428335.1 Verrucomicrobiota bacterium
CGATGCTGGGGAAATCCTTGCCGACATGAATGTCACGGGCCGGAAGCAAGGGGCAAAGGGCGCCAAAGAAGAGAAAGGAGCAGCGGAACATGGAAAACGGAACGGACGTGCCGGCGGAGATTTTGCCGGCCGGCAGTCGCAGTCCCGGGTCAGGCCGGAGGGGTCGCAGCCACGGCAGCGGCATAGGCGGCCTTGAGCATCGGGTCGGTCCGCGTGTGGCTGCCGCGATAGACGAGAAGCAAGCCGAGGCGGGAAAGCCCGGTCGTGTTCGGCGCGGAGTGATGAATCGTTGCGCAGTGGTGGATCGTCGCATCGCCGGGCGCCAGCAGGCCGCAGAACTGCGCGCTCAAGGGCACGCTCGACGGCTCGGCCAGGCCAATGCTGTTGCCGCGCACGCCCGACGGCTTCGTCGGCAGCATGCCGCCGCGATGCGAGCCTTTGACAAAGAACACCGGGCCGTTCGCCTCGGTGACCGCGTCAATGGCAATCCACACCGTCAGCATGTCCGGCGGCATCTGGCAGAAGTAGGCGTTGTCCTGGTGATACGGCACGCCGGAACCGACACGGGCCGGTTTGTTGAAGGTCTCGACGCCGGCCAGCAGGGGCTCGCCATGCACCAGGGGAGCGACCAGCGCGCGAATGTCCGCCCGCTCGCCGAGCCGGCGGAACCACTCGCTGTGCTGCTCAAGCCGCCAGAGATTGCGCACCGTGCGGTTGTCGGCCTCGAAGGTGCGTGAGTCGGCGGGCTTCGAGGCGAGATCATCGCGGATGTAGCGGTCCAGTTCGGCGCGCACGGCGGCGACTTCCTCCGCGTCGAGAAATTGGCGGACGACCACGACGCCGTCGCGCTCGTAGTCGGCGAGCAGTTGCGAGGTGTCAGGAGCCTTCATGGGGTGGATCGGGGGACAGTTCTTTCGGCGTCAGCGGGCCTGCTGCCTGGCCAGCTCGGTCAGGAACGCCTGCTCGCGGTCCTCGACGTAACGATGGTAACCGGCGGGATCCAGGAAAGGGTTGGCGCTGTCCGCGCCGAGTCGCGCATGCTTGGCCGTCATGCCGTAGTAGCCGCCGTGGGCGCCGAGAAAGAGATCCACCGGCAGGGATTTCAGCACCCGGAAGCAGCGCTCATAATCCGCGGCGATGCCGGGATAGTCCCTGTTGTTCACGAGGACATAACCCGGATTCACGTTGGGGCTGCCGATGATGACGGCATGCAGCTTCCGGCCTTCCGCGTCCACCTGCAGGGTCCAGGTGGTGCAACCCCGCGTGTGCCCCGGGGTCAGGTGCGCCACCAGCTTGGAACCGCCAAGCTCGACCTCGTCGCCGTCCTTGAGCCGACGATCCACCTTGGCGGGAGGGTAGCTCAGGTAACTGGCCTTGAGGCGCGACCTGGCCACTCCACCGTTCTCCACGGCGTCCGCATCCGCCTCCATGACATGATAGCGCGCCTTCGTTTGCCGGATGATTTCGGCACTGCCGGCGCAGTGGTCGGAATGCGCATGACTGATCAGCAGAATTTTCACGTCGCTGAACTTGAAGCCAAGCTGCTCGATGCTGGCGCGAATCAACGGCACGGACTCCTCAAGGCTGCTGTTGATGAGCACGTGGCCTTCCGGCGTGGCCACCAGATAGGACGCCAGGTCCTTGGAGCCGACATAGTAGAGGTTGCCCGCAATCCTGTGCGGAGGGAAAGGCTCGGTCCACGTGGCAGGCAACTGCGCGCTCGCACCGGCCCATCCGCCGAGAGCGAGAAGCATCAAACGCGAGAGAAGAGTCATGTTCGGATCAGTAGGATTTGCCCTCGGGAATGGCCGCAGTGCGCGCCTGCTCGTTGAGTACCGCGTCAAAATCCGCGGCACAGGCGCTGAGATGCGCGTGCAACGCGCCGAACTCACTGCCGTGGACGATGAAGCGCGCGCCAAGCTCGATGAGCCGCCTGGCATCGGCGGCGCTGCCGACCGGTCGTCCCCAGGCCTTGCCGTGCCGGCGGCAGGCCGCGTCGATCCGCTGCTGCACGGTCAGCATGACCGGATCCTCGACCGCGGGCGTGCAGCCGAGGCGCAGCGACATGTCGCCCGGCCCGAGAAAAAGTACGTCGACCCCTTCGACCGCGGCAATGGCCTCGACATTCTCCAGCGCCTCCGGCGTTTCAATCTGGACCGTCAACAAGGTCTCGCGATTGGCCTGCTCGGTGTAATCGCTGGGCTTGCCAATCCAGTAGTCGGCATCGCGGCCGCCGCCGCAAAAACCGCGGTCGCCCTGCGGTGGGAACTTGACCGCCCGCACCAGGGCACGCGCCTCATCGGCGGTGGCAACATGCGGGATCATCAGGCCGGTCGCACCATCCTCAAGCAGGCGGTACAGGGCGTTCTTCTCCTTGGATGGCGGACGCCAGACGCAGTCGATGTCGGCGGCGTGATGGCGGCCGAGCAGGGTTTCGACCTCACGCGCCTCCCAGGCGCGGTGCTCGCCATCCATCCAAATGCCGTCGTACTGAAAGTGGGCGGCCAGGGCCGGCAGGAAGGCGATCGGTGAACCGCAGCAGCACAGGCGGGCGACTTTGCCGGCACGCAGCCTGGCGAGAACTTTGGAACGTCTCATGGAGGGACAAGGGCGCCGACCGCGAAAGCGTCATCGCCCGGGACCGGCAGTGTCATTTCAGGCTTTGATTCAGCGGGAAACAAGGGCATGCTTCTGGTCTGTTCTTCAGACCAGCCATGACTGACTCCGGCCTGCATCCCCCCCGCCGTGTTGCCCTCGCGGACCTCACCGCCGAGAGCCTGCGCGAAGCCCTGCACGCCGGCCACTGGCAGGGCCTTCTGCCCGGCGAGCGCGAACTCAGCGCGCACCTGCAGGTCAGCCGCAGCACCCTGCGCACCGCCCTCAATGAACTGGAGCGCGAGGGACTGATTGAGGTCGATGCCCGGCGGCGACGCCGCATCCGGCTCGATCGGGCGGAGGTGCCGGCGGCGCATTCGCGGGTCATCGCGGTGCTCTCCGCGCGCCCACTGCTGGAAATGACCACCGCCTCCGTCGTCATGGTGGACGAACTGCGCGAAAAGCTCGCCCAAGCCGGTTTCCGCCTTGCCCTCCACGTCCAGCCCTCCTGCTTCTCCGCCCAGCCGGCGCGGGCGCTCGAGACCCTGATCGAACGCGTGCCGGCCGCCGCCTGGCTGTTGTTCGGCTCGCTCGAGCCCATGCAACGCTGGTTTGTCCGCCGCGCCCTGCCCTGCCTTGTCGTCGGCTCCTGCGTCGACGGCATGGAGCTGCCGTCGGTCGATGCCGACCACCGCGCCACCTGCCGTCACGCCGGCCTGCTGCTGCAACGCAAGGGTCATCGCCGGGTCGCCCTGGTGCGTCCGGAGGGCGATTACGGCGGCGACCTCGACAGTGAAACCGGACTGCGCGAGGCCTTCACCGGCAGGGGTGCCCCCGCTCTGCACATCCTGCGCCACAACGGCAGCGCCGCCCACCTGGTCGCCCGGCTCGACGCCCTGCTGAAGGCCCCCAACGCGCCCACCGCCTTCGTGGTGGCACGCGCCGTGCACGCGCTAACCGTTGTCATGCACCTGCAGCGGCTGGGCAAACGCCTGCCGCAGGACGTCATGGTGATCAGTCGCGACGACGAAAGCTTCCTTCAGCATGCCGTGCCGCGGATCACGCGTTACGCGACCTCTCCGACCGTCTTCGCCCGCAAGGTCTCGCAGGCGGTGCGCCGCATCGCCGAGGGCGGCACACTGCCGCGCCGGGCCCTGCGCCTCATGCCCGATCTGGTCCCGGGCGAAACGGCCTGAACGGCCCGGCTCAATCCCTGCCCGTCGCGCGTTGCTTCAGTTGCTCGACCAGCCGGGTCACCGCCGGCTGCCAGTCCTCCGCTCCGGCTTCGACACAGCGCAGCTCCACCGCCACCTCGCGACGCGTGCCGGCCGGCACCGTGGTCTTGGCATAGATCGAGTGGTAGAGCTTGTGGTAGACGTTCTTGTCCCAGTAAAAGGTCTTCAGGTCCTTGCCCTCGATGACCTGCGGACTCCAGACCAGGGTCGCCCGACGGGTCGTCGGATCATGGATCGCCGTCCAGCGCACGTCCTCGCGCAGGCGATGGCCACCGCCTTCATCAAAACCGCCCTCGACACGCCGGCCGTCGGCCGTCTCCGCCAGCCAGGCTTTCGTCGTCGGCAGGAAGGGGTGCATGAAGGCATACATCGTGCCGACCTTGACCTCCTCGGTGAACTCGTAGCGATGGCGCTCGACGATGGCGTCGTCGGTGACGGTGTACACCGCCTCCAGCCGGATCGGCCCGAGCCAGGACTGCTTGCGCAACTCCAGGCGCGCGCCGCGGTAAGCGGCACCGTCGGTCAGCTCGCGCACCTGCCCATCGACCGTTAACACCGCCTGCTCGACCTTTTCCACCCCGCCCTCGTTGTGACCGGTGCCGATCCAGCGCCCGCCCTGGGCGGAAAACACCGTGCCGTAGAAGCCGGTGCGACCCGTGATCTCGGCACCCCGGTGGATGATGCGACTGATCGTCCAGGCGCGGTCGCCGGCGATCTCGACGCGGAAATCGCGGGTCTCCAGGGTGACGTAGGCGACCGGTCCCGGCTTGGGACCGGCGGCGAAGGCGGCGGGCGCTACCAACAGGGCAAGCGAAGCGAGCAGGAGGGCTAGGCGAGTCAGCATGGGGTCAGGAATCAGTGGGTTTCGACGCCTTGGGCAGTCTGGTTGGCGTGCAGGTCATTGCCCGAGCCGCCTTCGAGGCGGATCGAGGGTGCGGGCGCACGGTCCGGGCGACGATCGGCAATTCGGCAACCCGTGATCAGGCTGTCGCGGGTGTGGCGCAGCAGCAGGCCGATGCCATCGCTGTCGAGGATCGAGCAGCCGGAGAGATTGAAGCCCGAGCCGTCCTCGATCAGCAGCGCCGCCTCATGGCCGCGCACGCCATTCACATGCAGGCCGGACAGTGTGATGTCGCTGCAGCCGCGGAAGACCAAGCCGCCCTTCACCGCCTCGGACTTGCCGCGGTAGTAGGGCGGGTTGCGATCGAAGCTGTTGGCACCGATGGCGATCTGGCTGCAACCCACCGCCCGCAGATCATGCTGGTAGCCGACACCGAAGGTGTTGCCGGTGATCACCGCGCCGCGCACGTTCTTGAGGTCGATGTTGATTTCAACATCGCTGAGCACGTTGTCGGCAATCGTCAGGTGACCCCAGTGCGGTGCCTCGTTGCCGGGGCGCGGCACCCCCTGGCCGATGACGCGCACGTTGGCCGAACCCGGCGAAGGGTTGTGCTGGATCGTGCAGCCGACAATCGTCACCTCGGCGGTCGAGCCGCCCGTGCAGTCGATCAGCACATTGGCGGTTGGCGGCGTCTCGGGCGTCATGTTGCTCTCGATATCGCAGTTGCCAATGTGCAGGTTGCGCACGCCGCCGCCGCGCGTCACCACACCGCCGCCGGCATTGTAACTGATGTGACAGCCGGTGATGGTGGACTGATGCAAATCCACCGCATCGTAAAACACGCCAATGCCGCGGTTGTGGTACAGGTGGCACTCGCTGAGGATGACGTTGCGGTTGCGCTCCGCAAGTCGCACGCCGTGGCGGGCCTCGCGCACCACGAGCCGGGTGAGGGTGAGTTGCATCGTGCCCACGGCCTCAACGCCATCCGCCTCGGGATGATCGCCGACGATTTCCACGGCATCGACCATCGGCGTGCGCTGGCGTTCCCAGACCTCCGGTTTCACCGTCTGCGGCGCGGCCGTGCCGCCGTGCGTGCCCTTGAAGCGAAAGGCCGGACCGGGCCCGGCCATGACAAAACGCGCGACGCCGTCGCCACTGAGGGAAACAAACCCGGTCTTGGCAAGATCGACCTCGATCGTCTGGGTCAGCCGGTAAGTGCCGCGACCCAAGCGCACCGCACCACCGGCATCGAGGAGCTGCTGCACCGCCGCCGTGTCATCGGCGATGCCGTCGCCGACGGGTTGGGCCAAAGCAGGCAGGGCGACGAGCAGGGCGAGGGCGGAGAGAAGACAGTGTGCAGACATGAGGCGATGGATACGCAGATTCGACGGCGGTTTGCGCGCAACAAAGTCGTCGTCTTGCTCCACAAGATGCGCCCAACGCTCCGCAACCCACACAGAAACTCATTTCGCGGAGCGAGATGACTCCTTTCCGGCAAAATACGCGTCAAACGCCTCGACCAGACCGTGCCCAAAGGTCACCCAATGGCGACCGAGCGCGGGCTCCTTCAAACCGGCGATGTAGTTGCAGTGGAATTCCAGGATGGCACCATCGATGCCGAAGCGCGTGAAAAACCCCTCGCCGAGCGAGCCCGGATTGCGAAACGACGGCTGGGTCGAGCCCTCGGTGAACCAGGTGTGACGGCGCAGGCACTGCTCAAAGAAGGCCATGCGCTGGACATGCTTCTCACCCTCCACTCCCTCGGGCCGGCTCAGGTGCAGGCGACCGCTGCCATCGTTGTGGAAATCGAGGGCGAGGTCAGGCTTGCGACCCGCCGCGATCTCGGCCGCCAGCCAGCGTTCGAGCGCCGCATTCTCGGGCGCGTACTGCGGATCGGCCGGCTTGTCCCAATTGCGGTTCAGATCCTTGCCCATCAGATTGAAGCGGGTACCACCCCGTGCCACACCGTCCTTGTTGGCCATCGGCAGGATGCAAACGCTGTAGCGTTCCAGAAAAGCCTTGCCCTCGTCGCTGAGCAGGCGCCGCACCAGGCCCTCAACCACCCAGTTGCCGGCCGGCTCCCAGGGATGGGCGCGGGCACGCAGGAAAACGCGATGCGGCGCATCGTCGCGACCGACCCGGATCATCTCCAGTTCCCTGCCCTGCACGGTCTTGCCGATCGTTTCCAGACGCACCCGCGGGTCGCTGCGGATCTCATCGAGGAAACGCTGCAGGTCCGAGAGCCGGTAGGGTTCGGCACGGGCGACATACAAGGCATCCGCCGGCATCTCCAACGCAACCGTGACCCGTCCAGATTCGGGCAGTTCCGTCGGCACCGGGGTCCAGTCGCGGCCGTTCTGCGAAACCACCAACTGCAGGATCTCCTTGGTCACCGAACCGGGTTTGCCGTTCCAGACATTGTCCAGGTTGAGCAACTCCAGCTTCAGCTTCGTGCCCTTGGGGGCCTGCAGTCGGAAGTGTAGGTGGCCGGCGGCACGGTTCGGCGAAAGGCGCTCGTGATCGTAGTTCAGGTGCACCCGCACCGTGCCATCCGGCGCGAAGTCATACCAGAGCGGCGAGGCGTTTTCGAAGCTGGTGTCGATGAACTCCAGGGCCGGCGTCGGGGTTTGCGCCTTCAGACAGGGACAGGCCACGTGCAGCGCGGCAAGCAGGAGGAGGGACGAAAATCGCATCATGACAGATTCAAACAACGCAACGAACCGGGTGGTTTGCAAGTGACCGTTCGAGTGCGGGCGCTCCCTCGCTCATCCGCACCGGATGATTTCCCAAAGCCCTCACGGCGCCAGCGGTCGCCAATCCCTGGCGCTACGGATCACCCGGAAGCGGTCGGCACTGCCGAGCCGTTCATAGACCTGCCGCGTCCACTCATAGGCGGGCGGCAGCTTGCCAATGAAGGTGATCGGTCGCGGATGCAGCAGCGCCAGATTCTGCGGCAGGTCGCCCACCCGCAGCACACCGAGAAACTCCGGCGTGTCCGGCTGTCGATGACTTTCCGGCGGGGCTTCCAGCACCACCTCACCAATGCCCTCATCGAGCAGGGCGGCATAGATCGCCAGGGCGGCAGTCGACCCCTTGCCATACACACTCAGCGGTCCGTCCAGGCCACCCTGACGCAGCACGGCGGCCCCGGCGAGCAGATCCGCCACCTGACGCTCGGGCAGGGTCTGGCCGAGCAGCGGATAAACACGACGCAGGGTCCACAGATAACCCGGCCCCACCGAGGTGGCACCCGAGTTGCGCACCTCGACCCCGGCCGTGGTGAATTCCGCCGCCAGCCCTGGCCGGGCCGAGCCGCCACCGGTGAAGGTGCTGCGCGCCTCCGGCGGAATGGCGAAGAGCATCGTTGGCACCGCCGCCGATGCCTCCTGCGCCCGCCGGGTTTTGACCGCCAGCGTCAGGCCATCAGCCGTGTCAAAGATCAGGCTGCCGTAGACATCACCGGTCTTGGTGGCGCCATCGGCCAGCCTGTCGCGCAGCCGGGTCGCGGTCGCGTTGGGCTGATTGCGAAAGGTGGTGTCGCGCAGCCTGGCCAGCGCGGTTTTTTGGTGCGACTGCCATTGCGTGGCGCTGTCGGGCAGGTCCACCT
>JAEYYS010000407.1 GCA_023428335.1 Verrucomicrobiota bacterium
GCGCGTTTTTGACTTCGGCGGTCGGCTTTGGCGTCGACCTGTTCATCGGCTGTGGCGCCTACGATTTTCAGGTCCAGGCCGAGGCAGGCACACTGGTCGCAGAGCAGGGGCCGGGCACCGGACTGGCGGCACTGCGCGTGCGGCATCCGGACTGGTTCAGCGAGGCCGGCATCCCGGAGAGCGTCAGTGGCGAGCCCTTCCGCGATGCCGCCGACCGCTGGGTGGCCTGCTGCCTGTCGAGCTTTGGCATGGTCTTCAATCGCGACGTGTTGCGCCGTCTGGGCATCGATCAGGACCCGCGGCGCTGGCGCGACCTGACCGATCCGCGCCTGGCTGGCCAACTTGCCCTGGCGGATCCGGGGCGCAGTGCCACCGTCACCAAGGCCTTCGAGATGCTGCTGCAGCAGGAGATGCAGGAGGCCATGAGGCGGCGGCTGGCGGATGGAGTGGCAGCGGAAGCGGCGGAACGGCTAGGGGTGCGCGAGGGCTGGCGCGAAGGACTGGCCCTGATCCAGCGAATCAGCGCCAACGCCCGTTACTACAGCGACAGTTCCAGCAAGATCCCGTTGGATGTGGCCCGCGGCGATGCCGCCGCCGGCCTGTGCATCGACTACTACGGCCGCTCGACCGAGGAGGCTCTGCGGCGGGAAGGACAGACGCCGCGCGTCGGTTTTGTCATGCCTGAGGGTGGCAGTTCGGTCAGCGTCGATCCGATTGGCCTGCTGCGCGGCGCGCCTGATCCGGAACTGGCCACCGCCTTCATGGAATTCGTGCTCGACGACCCCGGTCAGCGCCTGTGGTCCTTCCGCGCCGGTGCGCCCGGTGGTCCGGAGCACACCGCCCTGCGCCGGCTGGCCGCGCGGCGCGATTTCTACACGCCGGCGAATCTGGCGCACATGAGCGATGCCGGCGAACTGCCCTATGAGAAGGCCAAGCGGTTCACCTATCGCGCCGAATGGACGGGCGCGGCCTTCAGCACCCTGCGCTTTTTGATCCGCGTGCTCTGTGTCGACGCCCATCGCGAGCAGCGCGCGGCCTGGCGGGCGCTGGTGGCGGCCGGCTTTCCGCCCGAGGCGACCGCGGCCTTTCACGATCTCGACCGGGTGGGCTACGATGAAGCCACCGGGGGCATCACCGCCGTCGTGCGCTCGCGCGACAAGATCGCCGAGACACGCCTGGCGCGCGAACTCGGCGAGGCCTTTCGCGCCAACTACCGGCGCGCGGAGGGGCTTGCGCGCGCCGGTCGCTGAGACTCAGACATCGCAGACCATGGCCGCGTGGCGCAGGGCGAGGATGGGGTCATCCCAGGTCGGGATGAACTCGTGCGCCACGTAGTCGTGGTAGCCGGTTTCAACGAGCGCACGCATGACCGCGGGGTAGTGGATCTCCTGGTGTTCGTCCAACTCGCAGCGGCCCGGGTTGCCGGCGGTGTGGATGTGGCCGATGAATTCCTTGTGCAGGCGCAGGCGACGGATGATGTCGCCGTTCATGATCGACACGTGGTAGATGTCGAACAGCAGCTTGAAGTTTTCGCTGCCGACCTGCTTGATGAGGTCGACGCAGAAATCGACGTCGTCGCCGAAGTAGCCCGGGTGGCCCTTCATGGGATGGCTGTCGTCGCGGCTGTTGAGGTGCTCGAGCACCAGGGTGATGCCGTTTTTCTCAGCGTGCGGCAGCACCTGCTTCCAGGTGTCGAGGCAGTCGCGCACCGCCTGTTCGCGGTCCATGCCCTCAAACTTCATGCCGGTGAAGGTGATGACCTTTTTGCAGCCGACGGCGGCGGCGACGTCGATCGCCTCGGTCAGCTTGGCGACCACCTCGTCGCGGAATTTCGGGTTGCAGGGGCCGTTGCTGAAGCCGTGGCTGCCGACCAGGGAGATGCCCAGGCCGAGCTTCTTCACCTCGGGGTAGAACTTGCGGTCGATGCCCTCGATGCCGACCAGGCCAATCGCCTTGGCGTGGCGGGCCAGTTCCAGGGTTTCCATCGGCTTCCAGCACCAGCCCATGAGGGTGTGCTTGATGCCCTGGTTGCGGATCGTGTAGGCGGGGTCCGCGGCGGTCTTGAGGATGGACTGGGCGCGGGCGCGCGGGGCAAGGCCGAGCCCGGCGGTGGCCAGGGCGGCGGTGGAGAGAAGGCGGCGACGGTTCATGGTGGGAAGGTTAACGCCGCAAGCGGGCGCATCTCGCCGGCGACCGGCGGTTCGAGGCGGGGCGGCGGGTGGTTCAGCCGATCTGGGCGAGCACGGCGGAGGCGATCTTGTCGGCCTGCGCCTCCAGGTACTCGACGTCGCGACCCTCGACCAGCAGGCGGATCAGCGATTCGGTGCCGGAGTAGCGCAGCAGCACACGGCCGTAGTCGCCGAGTTTTTTCTCGGTCTCCTTGATGATCTTCTGCGCCTCGACCAGTTCAGTGATCGGCGGCTTCGAACGCACGCGCAGGTTGCGCGAGCTCTGCGGGAATTTCTTCAGGCACTTGCGCAGCTTGCTGAGCGGTTCGCCGGTCTCCTTCATGATCTTCAGCAACTGCAGGCCCGCGATCAGGCCGTCGCCGGTTGTGGCCCAGTCGCCAAAGATGATGTGGCCGCTCTGTTCGCCGCCGAAGTTCAGGCCGCGTTCGTGCATCTGTTCGAGCACGTAGCGGTCGCCGACATTGGTGCGGATGACCCGGCCACCGAGGCGGGAAACCAGGTCGTCGAGGCCGTAGTTGCTCATGATGGTGACGGCCAGGGTGTTGTGCTTGAGCGTGCCCTTGCGCAGCATGGCCTCCGCGGCCACGGCCATCAGTTCGTCGCCATCGAGGGCGATCGCCTCCTCGTCGCAGAGGGCGATGCGGTCGGCATCGCCATCGTGGGCGATGCCGGCATGAGCCTGGCTCTGGCGGACGAGGCGCTCCAGTTCCTCGCTGTGGGTGCAGCCGCAGCCCTCGTTGATGTTGAAGCCGTCGGGCTCGGAATGGAAGAGCTGGACGTCGGCACCGAGTCGCTCCAGGGCGGCGGCGCTGGTGTAGGCGGCGGCGCCGTGGGCGTTGTCGAGGGCCACGCGCATGCCGTCGAGCCGGGTGCCCTCCATGCTGGCGATGGCGTGGGCGATGTAGCGTTCGACGCTGTCGGCCAGATGGCTGACCCGGCCGATGCCGCGGCCCTCGGGCCGGGCCGGCTCGCTGTCGCCGCCGAGCACCAGCTTCTCGATGGCCGACTCGGTGGTGTCGTTGAGCTTGCGGCCGTTGCCGTGGACGAACTTGATGCCGTTGTCCTCAAAGG
>JAEYYS010000440.1 GCA_023428335.1 Verrucomicrobiota bacterium
GGGCATGAGCGACACCACGCTGGCCACCTCCATGCGCTGCTCATCGAGCGACTGGCTCAGCTCGCGCAACTGCTCGGCATGAAGGGTCTCGTAATGCCGGCGCAGGCTGGCGGCGCTGAAGCAGGGCTGCAGCGCGCCGTAGTCAAAGGGCAGCGGTTCCAAGCGCAGCGGCACACCCTGACGGGGCGGCGGCGTCTTCGCTCCGGCCGCAGTCGCGGCGAGACAGGCGACCGCAGACGCCAGGAAGCCGCGACGGGAAACAGTCGAAGGATTCATCAATTTCGCAGTCTACCCAATTCTGCGTTTTTTCTGCAAGTCAGGAATGGGATTTTGTGGCAGCCGCCGGCGGCGACAGCCAGAACACGATCAACCCCGAGGCGAGGGTCGCCAAACCGGCCAGGGATTCCAGCGGGCGCTGGAACAGGACGTAGGCCAGCATCCACAGGCTGATGCCGAGGAAGAGCAGCGGCGTGATGGGGTACCCCCAGCAGCGCACCGGTCGCGGCATGTCGGGCCGGGTGCGGCGCAGGATCATCATGCCGAGCACGGTGAGGAAGGAACACAGCTGCAGGCTGAACTGCACGTAGGTGAGCACGTTCTCAAAGGTCGCCGTGAGCAGCAGGACGGCGACCAGCACGGTCTGCAGCAGCAGCGCGCGGCGGGGTATGCCGTGGCGGTCACAGCGGGCCAGCGGCGCCAGCAGACGCACGTCCTGCCCCATGGTCATCGTCACGCGCGGCCCCACCCAGGTCATGGCACTCAGGCTCGACACCAGCCCCAGGCAGATCAGGCCGCTCATCAGGCTGCCGCCGCTCGCTCCGAAGAGTTGCGCCGCGACGACGTGCCCGACTTCCACGCGTCCTTGCAGTTCCTCCATCGGCGCCGCGAACAGAAACACCGCGTTGAGCGCCAAGTACAGGCCGGTGACCAGCAGGGTGCCGATCGCCACCGACAGCGGCACGTTGCGTTGGGGGTCGCGCACCTCGCCGACGATGTAGGTCGTGGCATTCCAGCCGGCGTAGGCATACATCACGTACACGAGGCTGACCGCAAACGGCGTGCTCGTCACCAGGTCGAGATCGCCGGTCGCCGGTGTGAAACGCACGCCGTGGCCCTGGCCCAACAGCATTCCCGCGCCGATGAAAAACAGGATGAGGGCCACCTTCAACCATGTGGCGGCATTCTGGAAGCGTTCGGCCGCGCGCAGGCCGGAGGCATGGATGAGCGCCACGGCGATCACGGCAGCCAGCGACAGCACCGTGGCAGGCACCTGCGGGAAGACGCTGTTGAAGTACCGACCGAAGGCCATCGCGGCCAGGGCGATCGGCGCGGCAAAACCCGCCGTGGCCGACAGCCAGCCGGCCATGAAACCCACCGCCGGATGCAGGGTGCGCGAGAGGAAATGGTACTCTCCACCGGAGCGCGGCAGCGCGGCAGCGAGTTCGCCATAGGCCAGTGCCCCGCAAAACGCGCAGAGGCCACCCACCCCCCAGAGCAGCAGCAGGACAAAGCCCGAAGGCAGGTCGCCGACCTGGAACCCGAGGCTGGTGAACACCCCCGTACCCACCATGTTGGCCACCACCACCGCCACCGCCGTCGGCAGGGCGATGCCGGGTCCGGCGGAGGGGGAGCGACTCACCCGCGCAGGATTTGCCCGATTTCCACCGAGTCAAGGTCGCCGGACCACGGATTTGCGTGCAGGCTGGCGCATGGACGACGAACCCGTGCCGCTGCCGATCACGAATGAGCTCGACCTGCATGCCTTCCGGCCGAACGAGGTCGGCAGCCTGCTTGAGGAGTACTTTCGCGAATGCCGCCGGCTCGGCATCCAGGAGGTGCGCGTCGTTCACGGCAAGGGCACGGGCGCCCTGCGCCAGGGCGTGCACGCCCGGCTGGCCCAGCTTGAGGACGTCGCTGACTGGGCCTGGCCGGCCGGAGCGCTGTCCGGCGGCTGGGGCGCCACCTGGGTGCGGTTGAAAGACGGCAGGGAAAATGACGGAGCGACGGAATAAAGTGCAGCCCGGCACGTTTCATGGAAACACGCCATGAAACTCGCCAGCCTCTTCGCCTCCCTCCTCCTCGCCGTCAGCCTGCACGCCGGCCAGGGCGAAAAAGTCAGCCTGCCCGCGCCCGACGTCGCCGGTCCGAATCAGGACGGCAAGCTGGTGAAATTCAGCGAAGTTTACGCCAAGGGACCGACCGTCGTGTTCTTCTATCCCAAGGCCAACACCCCCGGCTGCACCAAGCAGGCCTGCTCGCTGCGCGATGCCTTTGCCGATCTCAGCAAGCAGGGCGTCCAGGTGCTCGGTGTCTCCTTCGACAAGCCGGACGCCCAGAAGAAGTTCCGCGACGATTTCACCCTTCCCTACGACCTCATCGCCGATCCCGAAGGCAAGATCGTCGATGCCTTCGGCGTCAAGCGCATGGAGCGCGGCACGATGACCCTCGCCGCCCGCCAGGCCTTCCTGGTCAAGGACGGCAAGATCGTCTGGAAGGACGTGCAGGCCTCGACCGACCAGCAGGCCGCCGACATCAAGCGCGTGCTCGCTGAGGCGAAGTGAGGCCGCTTCAGGCCACCGGCCGGCTGCGCTTCTTGCGCAGCCACTGGCCGAGGCCAATCACCAGACCCACCACGCCCCCAACGAGGGCGGAGCTGGCAACACTGCCAAAGTCGAACCCGTCCAACACCGAACCCGGCACACGGGGGTTGGTCGCCATGGCAGCGTCTTTCCAGGCTCGCGCCGCCGTCTCGACCCACTGGCGATCCGCCTCACTGGCGTAGTTGGAGTACGCATAAAAATTCACCAGCCGCCCCTGCAGTGGCGCCACCACCGCGGCACACACCTGCCTATCGCGACCCTGCGGAGTCTGCACGTTCATGGCCAGGGTGAAACCCAGAGCCGTGTCCGTTTCCTCGAAAAAGCCGAGCATCGCCGTGTCGCTCACTGAGAGATCCAGTTCCACCCCCTGCTGCTTGGCCAAGGTCGTCTTGCCCGAGGCGATCAACTTCTGCGTCTCCTCGTCCAGCTTCGCGCGCAACCCTTCCAATTCCTGCTTCAATGCTTCCCTCGCCCCGCGGAAGGCGCGCTCGCTGATCTCCTTCTCCTCAAACTGTTTCGTCGACTGCAGGGCAAAGTGACGGTCGGCATCGTCAATCTCGCCGGCGCGCAGCTTGGCGACGAATTCCGGACGGGCAAAAGCCACCAACCGGCGATTGGACGGCGGCAGCATTGCCTCGCAGACCTCGTCATAGAGTGGCAGGACGCGGTCGGCCCGCTCAAAGCCCTCGGGTGCCGGGATCTGCAGCGAGCGACCACCGACCTCCACCAGCGCCGGTTCCGCGGCCGGCAAGGCCGTGGCGATCCAAAGTCCTAGGGTGAGGATGCAGGACACGAAAAGAAATTTCATGCGGTCATCCTTCGGGGGGCAGGCCGTTGGGTCAAGACCCGGTTTCCCCTTCCTCGCGCCAGCGCCTTGGACAGCGCGCCGCCCTGCTGCCGCTCCTCCGCGCCGCCGCCGCCTCTCAGGAAAGAAAAGAAAAAAGTGGGTCGGCCTTCATAAGCCGGATTTTGTGCCTTCGGCCTCGCGGCCTCCGGTGGGATCATTTATCTGAACGACACCTTGCGGTGCCGACCCCCGCTCGCGCGGGATGCGACTAGTACCCGGAGTCACCACCCACTGCTTGCGCGGCGGGCTTGCGGCCAGGCGGGCCATTCTCCTGTTCTGTCTTGCACCGCATGGGGTTTGTCGTGCCTCCTTCCTTGCGGTCGGAGCGGTGGGCTCTTACCCCGCCGTTTCACCCTTACCCACCTTCGCTCAAAGAGCGCCGGCGGGCGGTTTGTTTTCTGTGACACTGTCCGTGACGCCGGATTGCTCCGTCGCCCCCACGCTTGCGCGCGGCATGCTGCCTTGCGGTGTCCGGACTTTCCTCCCGTCCGCGTTCCGCCGAAGCAGAACCGACGGGCGATCCCTCCGGCCGACCCAATTTCAACCTACACCCACCCCCCGGCTCCGCCAAGGGGATTTACAATCACCCTCTGAAATCTGACATTTGCGATCCGGGATCTGCAATGGCTCCCGCTTCCCCACGTACCCTTCCCCGCCCATGATCGGCGTTTACGACTTCTGCGGCCACTACGAGTGGACCTTCGACTGGCTGGAACGCCTCGGCGGTCCCGGGCTGCTGCGCCGCTACTGGCGCGAGGCGATCGGGGGCGATTCCCAGCAGCACGCGGCCGCCCTCATCACCGCCCGCGGCTTCGACGGCATGGAACAGTACTGGGGCCACACCCTCGGCGAGGAGGGTGGCGAATGGACCGTGACGCGCCGGCCCGACCTCTTCCGCATCGACATGCACGACTGCCCCTCGAAGGGTTTTCTGCTGCGCAACGGCCTGCACCAGCACGCCGATTACTGCGACCACTGCCTGGGCTGGATCGGGCCGCTGCTGCAGCAGGCGGGCTTCACGATCGATCACCAGCACAACCACCAAGGCCAGTGCTGGTGGCAGATGCACCGGACCGGCGATGCCAGCCCGCCCGAACCGCCGGGCGCGGTCGCCGGCGCCAACGATGTCCGCCTGCGGCCCGACTGGCCCGGCGGCCCCCTCGACTCCTATGCGCGTGCCAACGATCCTGACGACAAGCTGCCTCATGCTGACGACACCCCTGCCGGCTGAATCCTGGGAAACCCTGCCGCCTCTGCCCGAAGCCAACGGCGGCTTTGCCTGCGCGGTCGTGGGCGACCGTCTCGTCCTCGCCGGCGGCACGAACTGGGTGAACGAGGAAAAACGCTGGCTCGACAGCGTCCGCATTTTCGATCCCGCCACCCGCAGTTGGTCGCAGGGCGAGCGACTCCCCTTCGCCGCCGCCTACGGCATTGCCGGTGGCGCCGACGGCACCCTCTGGCTGGCCGGCGGTTCCAACGGCCAGGGCGCGCACGACGCCCTGCTGCGCGTGAGTGCCGACAGCGCCGCCCCGCGAACGGTCGCCCTGCCCGCCGGCACCGGCGCCGTACTCGCCGCCGGCGGTGTGCATGAAGGCACCCTCCTCCTCGCTGGCGGCGTGCCCGATCCCGCCCAGCTCACCGGGGCCCACACGCGCGTGCAGCGCCTGCGCCTGGGCGATGGCCGCGTCGACCGCCTGCCCGACTTGCCCGGCCCCGGCCGTTTCACCGCCGCCGGCGCGGTCGCCGCGAACCAACTGTTGGTTTTTGGCGGCGCCGAATGGACCGAAGGCACCGTGCGCAATCGCGACGATGCCTACGCCCTCGATCTGCGGAACCCGCGCGCCTGGCGCAGGCTGCAGCCCCTGCCCGCCGCGGTGCGCGGCCTAACCGCGGTCGCCCTCGACGACCGCCACCTTTATCTGGCCGGCGGCTACCGCACCGACGCCTTCACCGCTGAAGCCTGGATCTACGACCTCGAGAGCGATCGCTACACGCCGGCGCCAGCCCTGCCCTTCGCGGCAATGACGACGCTGGTCCGCTGCGGCGACTTCCTCTACTGCCTCGGTGGCGAGGACCGTCAGCGCGCGCGCAGCAATGCCTGTTATCGCATCCCGATCCAGGCCCTGCTGCCGGTTCGCTAAGCCAACTCGGGCAGCGGTCGGTCCGCATCACGGGAAGACCGCAGAGGCTTCAGGCCTTGGCCTTCTTCTTCGCCATCGGCCTCACAAAAGGCGCGAATCTCGATTCCAGCGGCTTCGGCACCACGCACTGGATTTCGGCGACCCCGCTTTCGTAGTCTTCCGACAGCACCTTGCCCTCCTGATGGGCGAGCGCGACGATGTCCATGCGCTCCAGCGGCACACGCAGGTCGAGGCGCACGACGCGGTCGATGAGCATGTCGTGCAGGCGGTGCAGCAGGTCGTCCATGCCCTGGCCGGTGCGCACGGAGAGAAACAGCCCGTCCGGAAACTGCCGGCGCAGCTCCATCTGGCGACCGCTGTCGATGAGGTCGGCCTTGTTGAGGACCAGCAGCACGCGCTTGTCGCCCGCCCCCAGCTCGGACAGCACCTTCGTGGTCGTTTGGTAATGCTCGAGCGCCTGTGGCGAGGCGGCATCGACGACATGGATCAGGAAATCGGCGAGCACCGCCTCTTCCAGCGTCGCGCGGAAACTCTGCACGAGGTCGTGCGGAAGGTTGCGGATGAAACCGACGGTGTCGGTCACCAGCAGCGCCTGGCCATCGGGCAGTTCCAGCCGGCGCGTCGTGGTGTCGAGCGTGGCAAACAGCTTGTCCTCGGCGAGCACGCTCGCCTGGGTCAGGCGGTTGAGCAGGGAGGATTTGCCGGCGTTCGTGTAGCCGACAATGGCCGCGTTCGGCACCGGCACCCGGCTGCGCTCCTTGCGCATCGTGTCGCGCTGCTTTTTGACCTCCTCAAGCTCGGCCTTGAGCTTGTCGAGCCGCTTGTAGGTGAGCCGGCGGTCGACCTCGAGCTGGGTCTCGCCCTCGCCGCGCGCCGCCCCGCCGCCGGCCCCGCCACCGCTGCCGCCCTGGCGGTCCAAGTGACCCCACATGCGGGTCAGACGCGGGATCGAGTATTCCAAGCGGGCCAGCTCCACCTGCAGCCGCGCCTCGCGGGTCTGGGCGCGCATGTGGAAGATGTCGAGGATGACCTCATGGCGATCGATCACCGCGATGCCGCCTTCCTGTTCCCAGGCGCGCTGCTGCGCCGGGCTCAGCTCGTTGTCAAAGATGATGCAGTCGCAGCCGAGCAGCTTGGCGCGCTCCATGAGCTCCTGCGCCTTGCCCTTGCCGATCAGGTGGCGGGCCGTGTGCTCACGCGCATAGACCAGCTCCGCGGCGGTGATGCCGATGCCGAGCGTCTCCACGAGTTCCTTCAACTCATCGAGCAGGACCCCGGCCTCGGCCATCTGGCGGCGGTCAAAGCAGGCGCCAATCAGGAAGGCGCGCTCGACGACCTGGGGCTTCTCACGGATGTCAAACATGGATCACCATGCACCCGCCCGACCCGCTTGCCAAGCGCCGCAGTTGCCGAAGCCGCCAAACCATGGCATCAGAGGCCATGCTGCGTCTCCTGCTCCTGCCCGTCCTGCTCCTCGCCCTGGTCGCCTGCGGCCCCGTCGACCGCGAGGGCACGCGCCTGGACAGCTACGAGACCGACGCCAGCGAGCAGCTCATCCGCGCCCTGCTGCGTGATCTGCCCGACCCGAACCCGGGCGTGCCCAAGAGCTATTCGATCGCCCTCGGCGAGATCGTGCCCAAGCGCGATTTCACCCCCGCCAGCGTGCCCTTCCTGCGCCGTTTCGACGACCTGAAGCTGCGCATGATCAGCGCCGCCGTGCTCACCACCACCCCGCCCGACCAGACCATCATCGACCCCGAGCAACGCATCGCCGTCTACATTCTGCAGATCCGCCTCATGCGCCAGACCGGCCCCGGCGTCTGGGACTACGAAGCCGGCTGGTCCTACAAGCAGCACTTCCAGCGCCGCCAATGGACCGTCCGCGAAACGAACGGTCAGTTCACCGTCGAAACCGGCAAGGTGCTCGATGGCAATTGGCAGGAGTGAGGGGGGAAACGCCTAGCGTTTCCAGGTTCTCCTGAGAGTCTTTCATGGGACACATCCGTGTCATGGTCGAATCATAGGGGTTAGTGCACATCACCACCCACAGACTCCGACACGGGGCGGGTGTCGGCTTTTCATGTGCCATTTGTTGTTAGGTGACTTCTCGACTATCGCCTTTCTTCCACCATGACAATGTGCGATTATGGTCCTCTCTGAGACGACTCGCGAATTCCTTCACGCTCTTTGCAACAACGAGAGCCGATCGCTTCGTGTGCTCCCAGTATCGAACGCTGCCGTCGCTGTGACGCAGAAAGAAATTGCCGTTTACATCTGCGCCGATGATACTCGCTTCCTTGCCGCGCCACCACTCAGCAACTAAGGGTGGACTCCAAGGGATGATGCAAACGACATGAATTTCACGGCCCTCAAACTCGAAGATGGGCCTCACTCCGATCATTCTTGCTGCCTTTTCAAGGTGGCTGTTGATCATGCCGGTTGTTGCGTTAGAAGTCTGGCACGGCGTGCACAATGCATCCAAAGCGAAGCAAGGTTGTGGTGCTGGCCGCCGATGCCGCACTGTCTGGTTCAGTTCTTGCTGGGTCGTGACGCTTTAACCGGATCGGAAATGTCAATGGCGTCGAAAAAATCACGCCAGCAAGGTAAGCAAGGCTTCGATGCCGGTTTTTAAGGTGGCGAATTTGGTTTGGAGATTTTCCGGCACGCCTGCTTTCTCAAGTGCTTCCAAGCCTGCAGCCAAACCTTGCAGGGAGGCTTTGGTCAGCTTGGCATCTGCGGGTGCGAGCCCGAATTCCGTGGTGGCTTTCCCGCTGGAAGTCTGGGTTGAAACCTTGTCTGCAAAGAATCCTGGCACTGTTTGTTGATTCTCAGACGCCAGCGTGAGCACGGCTCTCACCTTTTCCGGATCCATTCTGCGTTGAATTTCTTCAAACTTTGATTCGATCTCCGCCAGCACCTCGACGGCAGTCCTGGTTTTGGCGGAGGCGATGCTGCTCTCCAAGAGCTGGAGTTCCGGGTGATCCGGGTAGTCCTGCCGAAAACCTGCCAGCTCTTTTTGCGCGGCTGCCAGGTCCAAGCTGGCTTGCGCCTTGATCACCCCAAGGAGGTGTTGCCCGCGCGCCAGATGCCAATGCAAGCCGACCGGATCGAGTTCTGCCTTCACCTGAACCATGCGCGCGAGATGCTTGTCATTGCTCATCGATTTCACGCGCTCGAGGAAGTTTGCTTCCTTCTGGCTGGCCTCCCAATAACACTTCCGCGCCATGAGCGGCTCGATTTCTGCCTTCAGCAGTACAATGACCTGATCCGCTTTTTCGGCTGCCTGCTGCAACAGTTCAATGTCTTGCTGCTTGAGCGCCACATCAATATCATTGCCCGCAGAGCGGATGTACGTGTTGGCAATGGCCGCAGCAGCTTCGATCTCTCCGCCCTCAATCAAACTGTCAAGTAGCCGAATTGTCATGGGCTTGAGCGCCTTGTTGGACTTGGCCTGGATCGCCGCCATTCGCTTTTTGTTTGTTTCGATCGGCTCCTTGAGCGCCGCCAACTGCACGTTGGCCACATCGATTTTCCGACCCGCTTCCATGCACGTGAAGTAGTTGGAGGACCCCTGCTGAACGGGGCGGGTGCGGTTTGCCGTGATCTGAACGATGATCGAGTCATTTTCACGAATGACCTGCAGCAGTTCGTTGTATTGCTTCGTGATGCTCACCCGCTCTTCTTGAAGCTTTTTGTAGGCGTCCTGGTCCTCGCGACTCTCAAACGTGTTGCCTTCTCCAGCGAGCCCCATCATCACCCTCACACCGAGAAGCTGCATGGCCGAGGGCTTGTAATTCCCTGAAAGGAAGTGCTGTCCTTCTTCCAGCGCCTTGGTCATGTCATTCGCTCGAAATGCATCGACCACCTTTTTCCAAGCCTGATTCGTCGACTCGGAGGACAGACTCGCCGCAGAAACCTTGGGTTTGAGCAAGTCTTCCAGGGTTTGGGCGGGCAGCCGCTGGTTCATCTGGACAGTCCACAAACAGGCGACGAGAGGCAGGAGCCATTTCATAAGAATCCTTAGCTAAAGCTTTTGCTGAGGGCCTGTCAATGGCTATGCGAATGTGGCTGCCCTGTGGTCAGACTTGTGATCGATCACCCATGTCAAATTGAGCGATAAAGCGACAGACACTTTTCAATAGGCAGTCAGGGAACCTTGAGCAGGTGGGTGAACGGCAGCCGTCCAGCGGCTTTTTCGAAGGTGACCAGCGGCAACCGGGCGGCGCTGGCTTCGGCATGAATCAGGCGATCCGGAAAATCAGACTTGGCGCTGGCCAGGCCCTCGGCGGCAAGCAGGGGTAGCAGGTAGGGATGGACAATCAAGGTGGGCATTGACAACAGCGTGTGCAGTCCGGCGAGCACGGCGGCTTTGGGCATGCCATAGTGGTGTTGACAGGCAAAGTAGGCCTCCAACACGACCAGATTGGAGACAAAGACCTTGGCCCCGGATTTCTCCACCTCGGCGAGATACTGACGTGCGGCCTCGGCCAAGTCTTGAGGCTGACCGGTGAGCAGGCGCATCACCACGGAGGTGTCCAAGGCCGCGCGGGTTTCAGGACGGCTCATTCCAGTGCCGGGTGATGGATTCCCTCATGGCCTCCATCCCCGAATCGTCGAGGGAGGCCGACACAAGCTGGGCGAGCGGTGGCTGAAAGCTGTGCCAATCGACGGTGGCCCTGCTGGACGCCTGCCGCTGTTTTTCGCTGAGCCACTGTTCGAACAGACCGATGGTGACTTCGCGAAGGGTCCGCCCCTCGCGTGCGGTTTCGGCCTTCACCTCGCGGTAGAGCTCATCCGGGATCAGAAACGTCGCCTTCATGCAGCCAGTTAGCTGTATCGCTGGCTGCATGTCAAGAAGCAGAACGCCATCCGCGCCATGTCGGTCAGTCCGCAAGCTTCCAAGGCGTCCGAAGTCCGTGGGCGAGCCCATGGCACGGGGCCAAGCCGCTAACCGCCGACCATTCAATGCCAGGAATTATTGCCCAGGCGCTTCTGTGATCCATTCATTCTGAGAGCTTTAAAGGTTCATTGCTGCCTCATCACTTGATAAAGTGTCTGTCCCTTTATTGCGGTTTGTCCCTTTATTGTAGTTTTCCCCCTGCGGAGAGTCGTCGTGCGATAAGGTGTCTATGCTTTGATCTGCCTCGCACGGAGGACGGCGGTGAGCGCGGAGGTTCAAAAACCCGACTGGGGCACAAGAGCACCTTCGCGGCCTTCGTGGGCTCCTGGCGAGAACGATGCGGCGTCACTGCACCCAGGCCATTGGGCGATCAGAAGCCATGACGCACGCGCCAAGAGCGCCGGCGTGGCGGCAGCGACTCTGCGTGTCAGAGCGAGCTGGCAGCCTGTGCCCCGGCATCCGATAGGGCGAGGCAACCCGCCCTGCCCTGACATCCGACAGCGCACGGCAGACAACCCGTGCGAGAGAACTCAGTCGTTGAAGAAATGACGACCGGTGGCGCCGGCTTCGGTCTTCTGATCGACCTCCCAGTAGACGTCTTCGAAGATCGTTTCGGGCTCGGGATACGGGCTGCTCTTGGCGAACTCGGCCGAGGCCTCGGCTTCGGCCTGGGCTTCGCGGTCGATCTTCTTGAGCTGGTCTTCGGTGGCGACACCCTCGGCAAGCAGGTTGCGCTTCCAGACCTGGATCGGGTCGTGCTCCTTCTGGTAGCGTTCGACCTCTTCCTTGGTGCGGTACTTCAGCTTGTTGGCGTCGGCCACGGAATGACCTTCCCAACGGTAGGTGGCGATTTCCAGCAGGGTCGGCTTGCTCTCCTGATGCGCACGGTCGATCGCCGTCTGGACATGGGCACGGACTTCGTACAGGTCCTCGCCGATGAAATGATCCCAAGCCATGCCATAACCTTCGGCGCGCTTGGCGAGGCAGTCGCTGAATGCCGACGATCGGGCCTGGCTGGTACCCATCGAGTAGCCGTTGTTTTCGATGACGTACACGACCGGCAGATCCCAGAGCGCGGCAAGGTTGAGCGACTCATGGAAGGCACCCTGGTTGACGGCACCATCGCCGAGGAAGCAAAGGGCCGCGCCCTTGAGGCCGCGGTACTTGAGGCCGTAGGCCAGGCCAAGACCCAGCGGGGTTTGGCCGGCAACAATGCCGTGACCGCCCCAGTAATTCTTCTCCGGTGCAAAGTAGTGCATCGAACCGCCCTTGCCCTTCGAGCAACCGGTGGCCTTGCCAAAGAGTTCGGCCATGCACTCGTTCATGCCCATGCCGACCGCCAGCGCGTGGCCGTGGTCGCGGTAGGCGGTGATGACGTGGTCGTTTTCGCCCATGAGCGACACGCAGCCGACCGCCACCGATTCTTGGCCGATATACAGGTGGAGGAAACCGCCCATGCGGCCCGCCTGGTAATGCTGGAGCGAGACCTGTTCAAAGCGACGAATCCGCACCATTTTGCGGTACAGCTCGATCTTGTCATCGACGCTGAGCTTGGCATTGATCGGCGCCGCAGCGGCGCTGGCAGGGGTCGCTTTCTTCTTGGAGGCCATCCGGAGAATTTAGCAAGCCCCCGGCAGGGTGCAAGTCGGAGTCGGCGACGGCGACAAATCGGCTGGAACAGACGGAGATAGGGGACTCAAATCGCGACTCAGGCCAAAGCGCCAAGACGCGGAGAGCAGAGGCAACGGGGCGAAGATCTCGCAGGTCTGCCAATATCGCGAGCTCGCTCCCCGCATAGAGCTGAGCACCCAAACAAGCCATGGGTGGGGTCGTAAACGGCAGATTGCCCTGCTCTTTGTTCCACGTGGAACAAAAACCCTCATTCCTGTCGACTTTTCCAGCCGCCATGGCCTTGCCGGAGGCGATTCGGTGGCTTAGGGTGGCCTTTCTGCCATGGCCAGCTCGCTCTACACCTATCCCAAAGCCTATGACGTCCTCGTTTGTGGGGCAGGTCATGCTGGGGTGGAGGCGGCCTTGGCTGCGGCGCGCCTCGGTTGTGCGACCGCCATGCTGACCCAGAACCTGGACACGGTCGCCCAGATGTCCTGCAACCCAGCCATCGGCGGCCTGGCCAAGGGCCATGTCGTGCGCGAGATCGACGCCTTGGGCGGTGCCATGGCCCGCAATACCGACGCCACCGGCATCCAGTTTCGTCTGCTCAACGCCCGCAAGGGTCCGTCGGTGCAGTCGCCACGCGCCCAGTGCGACAAGAAGGCCTACCAATTCCGCCTGAAGTGGCTGTTCGAGAACCAGCCCAACCTTGACCTGCACCAGGGCAACGCCGCTGAAATTCTGGTCGAGGGCGATGCCGTGGTCGGCGTGCGCACCAGCCTCGGGTTGATCTACCGCGCCAAATCCCTCATCATCTCCTCGGGCACCTTCATGCGCGGCCTGCTGCATGTCGGTCTGCAAAACCAGGCCGGGGGGCGCATGGGCGACAGCCAGTCGACCCTGTCCGACAGCCTGCGGACCTTGGGTTTCGAGGTCGAACGCTTCAAAACCGGTACGCCTTGTCGCATCAACAGTCGCAGCATAGACTTCTCCCAGTGCGAGCCCCAGCCTGGCGACAGCCCTCCCCCGCCCTTCAGCTACCTGTCGGGCGAGGTGCCCGAGGACGAAATCGAAGGCCTGGAGGGGGGTAAAACGGCGGATTTGGGCACTTCCCCCCTGTTTACGCTCAACTCCTGGCAGCCAAAAACGTTCCACGTGGAACAAATGCCCTGCTGGATCACCTACACCAGCCCGCAAACCCACGACATCATCCGCGCCAACTTGGACAAGTCGCCGATGTACTGCGGTCGCATCGAAGGGGTTGGTCCACGCTACTGTCCCTCGATCGAGGACAAGGTGGTGCGCTTCGCCGAGAAGGACCGTCACCAGGTCTTCCTGGAGCCGGAAGGTCGCCACACCCGCGAGTTTTACATCAACGGCGTCTCCACCTCCCTGCCCTACGAGGTGCAGCTCGCCTTCATTCGGTCGATCCCCGGCCTGGCAAACGCCGAGATCCTGCGCCCCGGCTACGCCGTGGAGTACGATTACTGTCCGCCCACACAGCTCTACCCAACCCTGGAAACCAAGCGGGTCGCCGGCTTGTACTTCGCCGGCCAGATCAACGGCACCTCAGGCTACGAGGAAGCCGCCGGCCAGGGTCTGCTGGCGGGGGCGAACGCCGCCCTGAAGGTGCAGGGCCGACCGCCCTTCGTGCTGGGTCGCAGCGAGGCCTACTTGGGGGTGCTGGTCGATGACCTGGTCACCAAGGGGGTGAGCGAACCCTACCGACTCTTCACCTCGCGCGCCGAATACCGCCTGCTGCTGCGCCAGGACAACTGCGACCTGCGACTCACCCCGCGGGCAGCAGAACTGGGCCTGGCCGGACCCACCCGGTCGCGCCTGCTTCTGGAGAAAGCGGAGAAACTGGCCGAGGCGCGGCGCCTGGCCGAGACCGCCTCGATCGATGGCCTGCGCTTGGAGAAGTGGTTCCGTCGCACCGAGAACGAGCATCGCCACCTGCCTGCCGACCTGCGTGCCGCCTTCCCGGACTCGATCTGGCTGCTGCTCGAAAACGACCTCAAGTACGCCGGCTACATCCAGCGCCAGGAAATGATGCTCGAACGCACCGCCCGCATGGAGGAGTCGGCCATTCCCGCTGAGTTCGATTACGCCGGCGTCTACGGCCTGAAGAAAGAAGCCCAGCTCCGCCTCAGCCAGATCCGTCCCGCCACCCTCGGCCAGGCCGCCCGCATTCAGGGGGTTACGCCGGCGGACATTGCCCTGCTGGCGGTGCTGCTGCGGAAGGGGTGAGGCAACAAGCCGTTGAGGCTCGCCTGGCTAGGGTTTAAAACGACACCATGAAGTACCCGGTCGTTCTCATCCAATCGGAAGAAGGTTATGGCGTGGGTTGTCCAGCGATCCCGGGCTGTTGGAGTCAGGGGAAGACGCGTGAAGAAGCTTTGGCCAACATTCAAGACGCGGTTCGTGAGGTCTTGGCAGTGAAGCAAGAGCTTGAATGCCAGCAATGGCAGGAAGAAGGAGTGAAGGTGGAAACCACCTCCGTCGAATTGGCTACAGTCTGAGTTCGCCAACGCCGCGCGGTTTTCGAAGCAAAAAGGTTGCCTGTCGTTCGCCAAAGCCAAACTGTAGAGCATGCCAAAGTTGCCGGGGATTCATCACAAAGACGCCATCCGCGTCTTGGAGAAACTCGGTTCGCGTGTGGTTCGTGAAGGCAAGCACACCCTCATTGGCCAAAGGCACCGATCCGCTGCCCATCCCGCGTCATAACCCCCCCATCCATGCCATCACCATGGGGGCATCGCCAAAGCCGCTGGACTGACGCCCGAAGAGTTTCGCCGCTTGCTCTAAGGTTGCCGGATCTCAAGTCCGAGAGGGTGAGCTAGTGTCGAAAGCTCTCATCTCGTTCGCCGTCCATGAGGACAACTACGTGCTCATGCCGACCGCGGACAGCGAAACAGGTGAATGCGATAAAGGGACAGACACTTTATAAAACAGTTCTGGCAGACGCTTGAATGCGAGTTCCCTTGAATCAGTGATTCGCTTACACAATTCTCTTGCCATGATGACTGCTTGTTTTCATGCTAGCGGGAAAACTACCAGGACAACCGATCATGCCTTTCGTACTCCTCGTCTTTCCGATCCTGTGCGGCAGTCTCTGTCTGATTCTAAGGCGCCAGCATCCTTGGTATTGGCTGGGCTGGTTGCCCTTGTGCGTTGGCAGCCTCTTCTGTGTTCTCCTGGCTTTGTCTGCCTTTGGAAGTTCCGTCGGCAGCGGGCCGGAAGCAGGCTTTGCAGCTTTGGGGCGCGCTTACGCTGTCTTCATGATGTTGCCGGGAGCCCTGCTTGCACCCGTGCTCTGGTTCGTGCGACCCAAATCCGAGCTAAACACCGGTGCACTCCTCAGCGCGGTTGGCTGCCTCGGCTTGACGGGTGTGCTTCTGCATTTGGAAACCACGCAACCTCTGATGATACAATTGCTCCAGGCGGATGGTAAGCCAGCCTCGAAGGTTCGGGTGAGCACCAGCGACGGCCCCATGGGGCTCAGTGATGACAAGGGCGTGGTCCACCTTCGAGTAAAGAGCCCTCGCGGTACCGAGTTGATGATCCCTGCGCACAATCTGCGTATGAATTTCCAACCCGGAAACCGCGCTGGAATTCACGATCTCTGGTTTTGTCGCTGGGATCATTTGAGCGGACTGTACGCCACCGAGCTTGAGGACCAACGGCCCTTGGTCGTGTACCTGCGAAGCCAGGATCGTTTGCTTGCGCCTGCACTGTCTAGCCAGATCAGGAACTGGTTGACAGAAGCTCAGCAAGCTCGACGCACACATCTTCCCAACTTCGGCGGCTGTCCGGAAAGTCTCGAATTCGGAGCGGTTCTACGTGATCTCGTCGCAACCCAACCCGGTCTGCATGAGGATCTCCGGGCAATTCTCCTCAAGCAGGCGGCCTTGCTGTCACAACTGCAGCAAACCATGGAGCGACATCGGGAGCGAGCGGCAAGTGCCCCAGCCTTGCAACCCCTGCTGTCATGGGTGGCGGAAGGCCGCAAGACTGGCACCGTGGCCCAACTACAAGCACGACTGGACAAACACAGCCAGCAAGTGCTCGAGACGAGTGTGCCGCTGCTCAAATCTCAGTCCGCTTGGGTACTGCAAGACTCGCTGCACTCACTGAAATGGTCATGGCCGCAACTCGCTCCGCTGCTGCAACAACGTTCGCTGGATGAAGTGGCCATCATCCTGGAAGGTGTATCCAAGTGGCAAAATCCCGCCGCTGCCGGTGAGGCGCTGTCGCTGATTCAGCGTCTGGAAGTCACCAGCGCCAGTGCGGCAACCCCCGAGAAACCCCATCCGAGTCCTCGTCTCAAACGCCTCAAAGAAAAGCTTCTTCGGGCCAGTCGCTGACAGGTTTGCCTTGTGCAGTAGATGCAGAAAATAAAGGCCTACTCACTTAACCAACTTTGCTTCTTGAACTCACCCCTGCCGCCGCTGCAGCACGGCGACCCAGCGGTCGACGGATTTGCCGGGGGCGTCGGCGAGGGCGCGGCTGGCCTTGTTGCGGCGGTTGCTGATGACCTCCATGCCGAGCGCCTCGAGGGCGCGCAGGGCGAGCTTGTGCTCGACGTCGAAGTAGCTGGTGATGACGAGCTTGCCGTCTGGCCGCAGTTTGGCGATGCCCTGATCGAAGATCTTCTTCCACAGCTCCTGGCCGTGCCAGAAGTTCTGATGGCGCAGGAAGACCAGATTGAAATCGTCGCCCAGTTGCGTGTGGCGGTCGATCTGCGTGGCGTCCTCGATGAGGAACTCGGCGGGCAGGTGCGCATGCGTCTCGCGGGCCTGGCGGATCTCGCGGATGCGGATGTCGGCGCCGACCATCTGCACCGGGCCGCCGCCGCTCAGTTCCGAGCCGACCTGGATGAGCGTCTCCGCCTCGTCGCAGCGACCGCAGGCGAGGTTGAGGATGCGCATGCCATCGGTCGCCGGCGCGACTTGCGAAGCCAGCGATTCGCGCAGCAGGCCGCGCAGCTTCGCCATGTCCTCCTGGATCGGCGTCGCGCCGGCTGGCAGGCGGTCCGGATTCATGCCGGGCTCAGAATTTCAGGTCTTCGCCGAGGATCATGCGCGCGGCTTGGGCGACGTCCTTGTCGCCGCGGCCGGAGAGGTTGACGACAATGACCTCGTCCTTGCCCATCTTCGGCGCGACCTTGCAGACCTCGGCGAGGGCGTGGCTGCTTTCCAGGGCCGGGATGATGCCCTCGACGGCGCTCAGTTCGCTGAAGGCGGCGAGTGCCTCGTCATCGGTGGCGTAGTGGTACTCGACGCGGCCGAGGTCGTGCAGCCAGGCGTGTTCCGGGCCGATGGCCGCGTAGTCGAGGCCGGCGCTGACACTGTGGGTGAGTTCGATCTGGCCATCGGGATTGGCGAGCAGCCAGGTCTTCGTGCCCTGGAGCACGCCAAGGCGTCCGCCCTGGAAGCGGGCGGCGTGTTTCTCGGGCAAAATGCCCTCGCCGCCGGCTTCGACGCCGATCATGCGCACATTCGGATCGTTGAGGAAGGGGTGGAAGAGACCGATGCTGTTGCTGCCGCCACCGACGCAGGCGATGAGCAGGTCGGGCAGGCGCTGCTCGCGCTCGAGGATCTGCTGGCGCGCTTCGACACCGATGATGCGGTGGAAGTCGCGCACCATCATCGGGAACGGATGCGAACCGAGCGCCGATCCCAGGATGTAGTGGGTGGTGCGGACGTTGGTGACCCAGTCGCGCATCGCTTCATTGACCGCCTCCTTGAGCGTGGCCTGGCCGGCGGTGACCGGCACCACCTTGGCGCCGAGGAAGCGCATGCGTGCGACGTTGAGGGCCTGGCGGGCCATGTCGACCTGGCCCATGTAGATCGTGCAATCGAGGCCGAAGCGGGCGCAGACCGTGGCCGTGGCGACGCCGTGCTGGCCGGCGCCGGTTTCGGCGATGATGCGCTTTTTGCCGAGGCGCAGGGCGAGCAGGGCCTGGCCAAGGGCATTGTTGATCTTGTGGGCGCCGGTGTGCAGCAGGTCCTCGCGCTTCAGGTAGATGCGCGCGCCGCCGAGCTTTTCGGTCCAGCGCTCGGCAAAGTACAGCGGGGTGGGACGGCCGACGTACTCATGCAGCAGGCGGTCGAGCTCGGCTTGGAAGAGCGGGTCAGCCTTGGCGCGCTCGTACTCCTCCGACAGCTCATTGAGCGCGGACATGAGGGTTTCCGGCACGAACATGCCCCCGTAGCGGCCAAAGTGGCCGTGGCGGTCGGGCATCACGGGAAGAGGGGCGGCGGTCATGATGGGCGGGCAGCATAAAGCAATACGTCCGCTTCGCAAAGGGAGGAAACGATTCCGTGAAGGGCCGGCATTCTGCGGGTTGCCATGCCCCTGAGCCAGAGGTCTTCGACACACTCGCGCTCCGTCCATGCTGCCGCCCTTGCCTGCCGGGGTCGGCCGTGCCATGATCGCCGCCCATGTCCGCCCTCCCCACCGAATTCGCCAACGTCACCGCTGTCGCCAAGGCCAATGTCTACTTCGACGGCAAGGTCGTCAGCCACAGCATCCTGCTGCCCGATGGCAGCAAAAAGACCCTCGGCCTCATCTATCCTGGCAATTACCACTTCGGCACTGACAAGGCCGAGCGCATGGAGATCATCGCCGGGGCCTGCACGGTGAAGCTCGACGGCAGCGAGGTCACCACGGCCTACAGTGCCGGTCAGTTTTTTGATGTGCCCGCCAAGTCCGGCTTCGACATCCACGTCGAGAGTGGCATTGCGGAGTACATTTGCTCGTTCCTGGATTGAATCCGGTGGGTCGTCCATGGACGACATGGACTTGATGGACGGAATGGACCCGCCATCTCCCATCCTCTATCTCCCGGCTCAGAGATCCTTCACCTTGGCCCATTCCTCGCGCAGGACGGGCTCGAGGATCTTTTTCCATTCGGCGTAGCCCTGCTCGCTGAGGTGGAGGAGGTCGTCCCGGTAGAACTTGCGGATCGGCCGGCCCTTGGCGTCGGCCAGGTAGCTGTCGCAATCCAGGTAGCGCACCCAGTCCCTGCCTTCGCTCCAGGCCTGCAGCTTGCGGTTCAGCTCCTGCACAAGCGGGATCTGCGCGAGACGCTTTTCACCGATCTTGACCGAGGTCAGGATCACCCGCGCCTTGGGAAAGCGGGCATGGAAGGTGTCGAGAAAGGCCGTGTAATCGGCGAGCGCCTCCTCCGGCGTCAGCTTGGCGTTGAGGTCATTGCTGCCGGTGTAGGTGACCAGCAGCTTCGGCGCGTGGCGGGCGATGACCGTTTCAAAATGCACCGACAAATCGTTCGCGACGCTGCCGCCGAAGCCGCGGTTGAGCACGGGCAGATCTGGGAAGTCCTGCTTCAGGTCCGTCCACAGGCGGATGCTGGAGCTCCCGGTAAAAACGATGCCGCCCTGCTCGGGTCGATCGGCGGCAAACGCAGCCATGTCCTTGGCAAAACGGGCCGGATTGGGGCGCGGCGTGGCATCGGCGGCGAAAGTCGCACTGGCGAGGAAGACGAGAAACAGGCGAAGGAACATGAGGGTAGAATGGAAGCAGGAACAACGAAGGGCAAGGCTTAGGAACCCGCCACCGGCAGGATTTCGTTGCCGGACTGTTCGAGTTCGATCGACGCCGGCTGCAGAACAAGTGCTTGGCCCTGAATGTCGTAAAAACCGTTGTCCAGCAGCCGATGCTTGGGCACCGTCTTGCCGGCCACCACGCGCACGGCGGTTTGGCCGCCGCGGATCTCATTGCCCACCACCACGCAGGCCATGGCTTGATCGAGCTCAATGCCGATCTCACAGCGCGCGATCGGGTTGCCGCGCAGTTCGATCTTCTGGCAACCTGCACCCACACGCAGGGCCGGACCGGAGCTGTCGCGAAAGCTGCAGCGCTGCACACCCGACTCGGTCACGCCCAATAACTCCACGCCTGGCCCTCCCGTATTCTCGAAAAGGCTGTCGCGCTCCTGAATGTCCTTGCCGCCCATGACACGCACGCCGCCGCCCTGCAGGGTGATGCCAGCCAGCTCCACCGTTTCGCTGTCGCCCCGGATTTCGATGACCGCCGGACCGGGTCGCGCCAGGCGCAGCACGCAGCCCTCGCGACCCATGCCGCGCAGGGCCAGTTTCTTGGCGTTCTCGATGACCAGCGGTTCCGCCAGCGTGTGCACGCCGTCGGGCACCGTCACCACACCACCACCGGCCTTGATCGCCTCCTGAATCCAGTCCTGCAGCGGTGGCGCCTCCTGGGCATGGAGCGACAGGCCAAACAACAGCAGCAGGGGCAGCAAACGCATGCAGACATCTCGACCGCTGCGAGCCCGTTCTTGCGCCGGATGCATCGTGCGCCGTTTACCCCACCTGCGCCTTGTGGCGCAGCCAGTGGTCGGCGAGCACGAGGTGGACCATGGCCTCGACCATGGGTACCGCGCGCGGCAGCACGCAGGGATCGTGACGACCGCGGGCACTGAGCGTGGTTTCCTCGCCAGTGTTCGTCACCGTGGCCTGTTCGCGCAGGACCGTGGCCGTGGGCTTGAAGGCGACCCGGAAAACGATGGCCTCGCCATTGCTGATGCCGCCCTGGATGCCGCCGCTGCGGTTGCTGCGGGTGCGCACGCGCTCGCCATCCATGTAAAACGCATCGTTGTGCTGCAAACCGGTCATGAGGGTGCCAGCGAAGCCACTGCCAATCTCAAAGCCCTTGGTGGCCGGCAGGCTCAGCATGGCCTTGGCGAGATCCGCCTCCAGTTTATCGAAGACCGGTTCGCCCAAACCCGGCGGCACGCCCTGAACGACGCACTCGATGACGCCGCCGACGCTGTTGCCCTCGCGACGCATCGCCTCGATCCGCTCGATCATCTTTTCCGCGGCAACCGGATCGCAGGTGCGGACGATGTTGGATTCAATCACCTCAGCACTGAGCTGCTCCGGCACCTCGGCGGTCAGATCCTGGACCGTCTTTACGTAGGCCAGGCAGGTGTAGCCCGGGTGGGCCTGTTCGAGCACCTTGCGGGCGATGGCCCCGCCGGCGACCCGGCCGATGGTTTCGCGGGCGCTGGAACGACCACCCCCGGAGACCGCGCGAATGCCGTACTTCGCATCATAGGTGTAGTCGGCGTGACTGGGTCGGTACGCCTGCTGCATCTCCGTGTAGGCGGAGGGCCGCTGGTCGGTGTTGCGCACCAGGATGCCGATGGGCGTGCCCAGGGTCTGACCGTCGAGCACGCCCGACAAAATCTCGGCGCGATCGTCTTCCTTGCGTGGGGTGACAATCTTGCTTTGGCCCGGGCGACGGCGGTCGAGTTCGCGCTGGATGTCCTCCACCGTCAGCGACAGGCGCGGCGGGCAGCCATCGACGACCACACCAACGCCGGGGCCATGGGATTCCCCCCAGGTGCTGATGCGGAAGAGTGTGCCGAGACTGCTGGACATAGGGCCTCACCTTGCAGCGGAGCCATCGGCTCTGCAAGCGATGAGCGGTGCTGCCTTGGCTTCAGGGTGCCGGGTTGTGCACACGCCTCTTAAAATGAAGAATTTCAAAACCACGTACGCCTTAGCCGTAGGGGGTGTGAAGAACTGGAACAAGCCTGTTCCATGGCCGGGCGACGGTGGTTCCACGGCGCTCCGACCCCACAACAAGATTGCGGACAGGCTGTGCAGGCCGGCCAACAGCTTGGGCTTATGCCCGGTCGACACAACCGTCGCTGGCTTGTTGGCCCGTCTGTTCACAGCTTGTTGCCAATCCAGCCGCGGCGCGGGCGCGCAGTCGTGCCTCTAAATCCGGTTGGTCGAGCGCGTTGCGGGCGGCGGCGGTCTCGGCTTCGCGTTTGCTGCGACCGCTGCCCTCGCCGAGGGCGGCCCCGGCCCAGGACACGCGGGCGCTGAAGGTGCGGGCGTGATCGAAACCCCTGGCATCGAGGATGGTGTATTCCGGAGCGACCGGACCCAGGCTCTGGCAGATTTCCTGCAGGCGCCCCTTGGGGTTTTGGTCGTCGCAAAACTGTACGGCGCCCTCGATCTCCGGGCCGAAATGGCGGCGCACCCAGTCGCAGGCGGCCTGCATGCCGCCATCCAGGTGGATGGCGCCGAGCACGGATTCCAGGGCATCCGCCAGGATGTTGTCGCGCTCGCGGCCGCCATGGCTTTCCTCGCCGCGGCCAAGCACCAAAAACAGTCCCAGATCGAGGCGGCGGGCGACCCCGGCGAGGGCGCGGGCGGAGACAATTTGGGCGCGGCGTTTGGTCAGTCCGCCCTCGTCTTCCTGGGGAAAGCGTTCGTACAGCCACTCTGAGAGCGTCAGTTGCAGGACGGCATCGCCGAGAAATTCGAGCCGCTGGTTGGTTTTCCAGCGGGCTTTGCCGGCCTCATGATTGACGCTGCCATGCGTCAGCGCGTCGTCGAGCAGGCGCGAATCGCGGAAGGTGTGGCCGAGGGCGGTTTGGGCGGATTCCAGTCGGGAAGGCATGCCGGGCGGCCCTCGTGGGCGAGTGGCGCGGTGGGGTGATCGACGGGGCTCGAACCCGCAACAACCAGAATCACAATCTGGGGCTCTACCATTGAGCTACGACCACCATCAATGGACGCGCAAAATAACCGGTTCACGGGTGCGCGCCAGTGATTTTTCACGGGAAAGCTGTCCTAGCGTCAGCGGCGGCCGAAAAAAGAATCCCTTGTCAAGCGTCTGGATGGGGGACACTTTGTTTCTTTTCCAATCCAGGTCTTCGACGCTTCACCATGCCTCCTCCCCGCTCCAAAAACAAAGGCAACCGCAACCGTGGCCCCTCGCGCCGGCCCAGCGGACCGCCGCGCGGCGTGGTTTCGTCGCGGCAGCCGACCCCGCCACCGGAGGAGCCGGATCTCAAGCAAAAGGAGGAGGCCATTGAGCTGGAAGGCGTCATTTCCGCCGTGCTCGCCGGCACCATGTTCCGGGTCAAACTGAAGAACGGTCACGAGGTGCTCGCCCACATTTCCGGCAAGATGCGCAAGCGCTTCATCCGCCTGGTCATTGGCGACGGCGTCAAGCTGGAGATGTCGCCCTACGACATGGACAAGGCGCGCATCGTCTACCGTCTCTAACGGATGGCCAGGGACATCGTCTACTTCGACCTGGAGACGCGGCGCACCGCCAACGACGTCGGCGGCTGGGGCAACAAGCACAAGATGGGCATCTCCATCGCGGTGACCTACAGCACCAAGCTCGGCGAGTACCGCATCTACCAGGAGGAGGAAACCGCCGACCTCATCCATCAGCTCGTACGCGCCGACTTGGTGGTCGGCTTCAACCATGTCAGCTTCGATTACGAGGTGCTCATGGGCCACACGATCTTCGATTTTCGCGATCAGGTGCGCGATCTGGATCTGCTGGTCGATCTGCAAACACGACTCGGCCACCGGCTCAAGCTTGATGCGGGCGCCTCGGCCAGCCTCGGCACCGGCAAAACCGCCGACGGTCTCGATGCGCTGCGCTGGTGGAAGCAGGGCAAGATCGTCGAGATCGCCGAGTACTGCGCCTACGACGTCAAGGTCACCAAGTGCGTGCATGAGTATGGGGCCAAACACGGTTTTGTGAAGTACCACGACCGCAACGACCGCGAGCAGAAGGTCGAGGTCGACTGGAAACTCGACTGAACCGCCGGCGGCATTGACAGGCGGTGGCCATTTCCGGCAAGATGCCGGCATGAAACCCCTGCTCTTCCTCCTGGGCGCCACCGTCGGCCTGCAGGCCCAGACCTCGCTGACGCTGTACAACCAAAACTTCGGCGTCGTGCGCGAACGGCTGTCGCTCGACCTCAAGGAAGGCAGCAACGAGGTGCGCTACGCCGACACCACCGCCCACCTGGAGCCCGACTCCGTCCTGCTGCGCGACCCGGCCGGCAAGGTAGCCCTGGCCGTTCTCGAACAGAACTACCGCGCCGATCCGGTGTCGCAGGCGCTGCTGCTGTCGCTGCATGAGGGCAAGGAGATCGACTTCTTTGTGCGCGAACCCAACAAGCCCGACCGCGTCGTGCGCGGCAAGGTCATCCGCAGCGGCTACGTGCCGCATGCCGGCGCCGCCATGCAGCGTTATGGCCAGGCCTATTACCAGTCGCAGATGGCGCATGCCAGCCAGGGCGGCGCCGGCCAGCCGGTCATCGAGGTCGACGGCCAGCTGCAGTTCAGCCTGCCGGGCGAGCCACGGTTTCCGGCCCTGGCCGATGACGCCATCCTCAAGCCCTCGCTCGAGTGGAAACTGCACGCCGGGGCGGCTGGCAAGCTCGAGGCGGAACTGTGCTACGTCACCGGCGGCATGAGCTGGGAGGCAACCTACAACGCCGTGGCACCGGAAAAGGGCGAGGTGATGGACCTGACCGGCTGGGTGACGCTCGACAACCAGAGCGGCAAGACCTTCCGCGACGCCACCCTGCAACTGGTCGCGGGCGATGTCGCCAAGCTGCAGCCGGGGGCGGCGAGCGCCCCTTTTGCCGGAGCGGAGATGGCGTTCCGCAACGACAAAGCCATGCCTCAGGTCACCGAGAAGGCCTTTGACGACTTCCACCTCTACACCCTGCCCCTGGCGACGACCCTGCGCGACCGCGAGACCAAGCAGGTCGAGTTTGTGCGTGCGGCCGGCGTCAAGGCCGAGCGGCTGTATGTCTACGATGGCGCCTTCATCGACCCGAACCGCTACCGTGGTTACAACCCCGAGAACATCCGCCACGACGAGAACTACGGCACGCAGAGCAATCCCAAGGTGTGGATCCTGCGCGAGATCGTCAACACGAAGGACAACCGGCTTGGCCTGCCGCTGCCGAAGGGGCGGGTGCGGTTTTACCGGCAGGACGACGAGGGACGCCTGCATTTTGTCGGCGAGGACGTCATCGATCACACCGCCCGCGACGAGACCCTGCGGCTGTTCACCGGCAATGCCTTTGACCTGACGGGTGAGCGCAAGCGCCTGAACTTCCGCACCGATGGCGGCAACCGCTGGATGGACGAAACCTTTGAGATCCGGGTGCGCAACCGCAAGCAGACCGAGGCGGTCGAGATCCGCGTCGTCGAGCACCTGTACCGCTGGCACAACTGGGAGATTCGCGAGCCGAGCCGGCCCTTCGCCAAGACCGACGCCCAGACGATCGAATTCCGCGTGGCCCTGAAGCCCGGTGAGGAGCAGACGCTGACCTACACCGTGCATTACTCCTGGTAGCGGGCCCGGGGGGCGTCTCAAATCTCAGATTCCAGATTTCAAATTTCAGATGGGGGGCATGGAAACCGGTGTGGCGGGTGCCGAACGCAGCTCGGGGCATTTGGAATCTGAAATCTGAAATTTGAAATCTGACATGGCGCAGCCCCCCCCCGCCATAGAGGGGGTTGCGCAGCGGGTCGGCATCGACGATGTTAAGGTTCATCCCATGCCCAAGAAAGCCGCCTCCAAAAAACCCGAGTCCCTGCACCGCAAACATTCCGCCATCGTTGTGGACGGCGCCGAGCGCGCAGCCAGCCGCGCCATGCTGCACGCGGTCGGTTTCAAGCGCGAGGACTTCCAGAAGTCGCAGATCGGCATCGCCAGCACCTGGAGCATGGTGACGCCCTGCAACATGCACATCGACCGCCTGGCCCAGGAAGCCGCCAAGGGGGTCGACGCCGCCGGCGGCAAGAGCGTGGTCTTCAACACCATCACCATTTCCGATGGCATCTCGATGGGCACCGAGGGCATGAAGTACTCGCTGGTGTCGCGCGAGGTCATCGCCGACTCGATTGAGACGGTGGTCGGCTGCGAGGGCATGGACGGCTTTGTCGCCATCGGCGGTTGCGACAAGAACATGCCGGGCTGCCTGATGGCCATGGCGCGTCTGAACCGCCCGAGCGTCTTCGTTTACGGCGGCACCATCCTGCCGGGCTGCGTCGGTCCCGACCGCAAGGACGCGGACATCGTCACCGTCTTTGAGGCGGTCGGCAAGCACGCCAACTGCCAGATCAGCGACAAGGAACTGGCCGACATCGAGGAGCACAGCATTCCCGGCGAGGGCAGCTGCGGCGGCATGTACACGGCGAACACCATGGCCAGCGCGATCGAGGCGATGGGCATGTCGCTGCCGAACTCCGGCGCCCAGGCGGCGGTGTCGAACGACAAGCTGATCGACTGTTTTGATGCCGGCGCCGCCGTCATGAACATGATCAAGCTCGGCATCACGCCGCGCGACATCATGACCAGGGAGGCGTTTGAAAACGCCATCACCCTCATCATCACCCTCGGCGGCAGCACCAACGCGGTCCTGCACCTCATCGCCATGGCGCACAGCGCCGGCGTCAAGCTGGGCATCGAGGACTTCGTCCGCATCGGCAAGAAGACCCCGGTGCTGGCCGACCTCAAGCCGAGCGGCTAGTACTTCATGAACGACCTCGTCCGCATCGGCGGCACCGTGCCGCTCATGCGCATGCTCGTCGAGGAGGGCCTCATGCACGGCGACTGCCTGACTGTCACCGGCCGGACCATGAAGCAGAACCTGCGCAACTCGAAGATTGTCTGGCCGAAGAATCAGACCATCGTTCGTCCGCTGTCGAACCCAATCAAGAAGGACAGCCACCTGGTCATCTTCAAGGGCAACCTCTGCCCCGAGGGCGCCGTCGGCAAGATTTCCGGCAAGGAAGGTCTCAGCTTCACCGGCAAAGCCATCGTGTTCGAGTCCGAGGAGAAGGCCCTGCAGGCCATCCTCAATGACAAGGTCAAGAAGGGTCACGTCATCGTCATCCGCATGGAAGGGCCGAAGGGCGGCCCGGGCATGCGCGAAATGCTGTCGCCAACCTCGGCGATCATGGGCAAGGGCCTGGGCAAGGACGTCGCCCTGATCACCGACGGCCGCTTCTCCGGCGGCAGCCACGGTTTCGTTGTCGGCCACGTCACTCCCGAGGCCTTCGTTGGCGGCCCGATCGCCCTGATCAAGAATGGCGACCCGATCACGATCGACGCCGAAAAGCGCGCCATCACCCTCGGCGTGCCGGCCAAGGAACTGGCGGCCCGTCGCAAGGCCTGGAAGCAGCCGAAGCCGCGCTACACCCGCGGCGTGCTCGCCAAGTACGCCAAGCTCTGCGTCAGTGCCAGCGAGGGCGCCGTCACCGACAAGGGTCTCTGAGTTTCGTCTGCCCCGGTCGCGCCTGAAGGTGCGGCCGGGGCTGCGGATCGCAAGAAAGAGCGTGAAGGAAGCCGCAGGATGGGGTTTATTGGGAAAATCGCATGATCCTGCCCATCGTCCGTTATCCCGCGCCCGTGCTGCGTGCCAAGTGCCGCCCCGTCCAGGAAGTCACCCCGGAGGTGCGCCGCCTGGCCGATGACATGATCGAGACGATGAACGCGGCCAACGGCGTCGGCCTGGCAGCGCCGCAGGTGGCGGTCGATCTGCAGCTCGCGGTCATCGACGTCTCGCACAATCCCGACTGCCTGACTTTCCTGCGCATCGATGGCGCGCCGGCGAAGATGCCGGAGCACATGCCGGTGATCTTCCTCAATCCGGTGCTGGAACTCGGCAAGGACAAGGAGACTGGCGAGGAGGGCTGCCTCAGCTTTCCGCGCCTGCGCGGCGACATTCGCCGCAGCATCGCGGTGAAGGTCAGCTTTCAGACCCTCGACGGCGCCCGCCACACCTGGGAGTGCGACGGCCTGCTGGCGCGCGCCTTTCAGCACGAGATCGACCATCTCAACGGCGTGCTGTTCATCGACCGCCTGTCGGCGGCCGGCAAGGTCGGCCTGAAGCGCAAGCTTGGCCGGCTCATGGACGAGTGGGCCGAAGATGACACCTGACTTCCCTGTTGCCATGAAGCCTTCCTCCAGCCAGGGGCAGCCGGCATCGCCGGGGCGGCAGCGCAAGGGCGAGGCCTGGCTCACGGAGGCTCATCACCGCGGCCTGTTTGAAAACAACACCACCGGAGTGGTCTTCGTCGACAGCGCCGGAGACATCACGGCGGTCAACCGCCGTCTCGCCCGCCTGCTGGGGCGCACCAAGGCCAGCCTGCTCGGCACACCGCTGCTCGAGCTCTGCGCCGAAGCGACGCGTGCCGACATCGCCAGGCAGCTGGAGCAAGCCGTGCGCGAGCCGAACCGGCGGCGCACCCTTGAGTTGATCCTGCAACGGCAGGGGGGTGAGGAAGTGCACACCCAGGCCGCGCCGACCTTTTTCCAGGACCCTGAGGGGTGCCATGCCGGCGGGGTCATCGTCTTCACCGACATCACGCCGCAGAAGCAGGCGGTGCAGAACCTCTGGCAGAAGAGCCAGTTCTACGAGGCCCTGTTCCGCGATGCCAGCGTCATGATTCTCATCCTCGACGCCCAGGGCATCATCCGCGGCGTCAACCGCGCTGCCGAGCGAATCTCGGGGTTCCGTGCCGACGAGTTGCGCGGTCAGGTGGTGTGGAATTTGTACAACCTTGAGCCCACGCAGGCCGAGCTGGCTCGTGAGCGCATCGAGCAGTTGCTGAGCGGCGAGGCCGACTGGATTGCCGATCCCTTCCGCTTTCGCCGCAAGGACGGCAGCATCTGTCATGCCGAGGCGCAGACTTCCATCCTGCATCGTCCGGACGGCAGTCCCGACGGCTTTGTCACCACCGCCGTCGACGTCACCGAGCGCATGCGCCTGGAGTCCGAGCTGGTGCGCGTGGTGGAGGACGAGCAGACCCGCATTGGCAACGACCTGCATGATGGTCTCGGCCAGATGCTCACCGGTGCGGCGGCGATGCTGGAGATGCTCAATCAGGGCCTGGAGGGGCGCCAGCGTCAGGATGGCGAGCGCGTGTACGAGATCCTGCGCGAGACCGTGCGCGAGGCCCGGCGCATTTCGCATGGGTTGTCGCCCGCGGCCGTGCGCAACCGCGGCCTTGCCGGCGGCCTGCTGCTGCTTGCCGAGCATGCCAATGCCGGCGGCCAGATTCAGTGCATCACCGAGATCGACACCTCCGTGCGCGCCCTCGATGCCGTCCAGGAGACCCATCTTTACCGCATCGCCCAGGAGGCGCTCAGCAATGCCATCCGCCACTCGAAATCCGACCTGGTCAAGATCACCCTCGCCCGCCACGACGGCGACTGCGTGCTTGAGGTGCGCGACCGCGGCATCGGCTTTGATCCCAACGGCGCCAAGTCCGACGGCATCGGCCTGCGCGTCATGCGGCACCGCGCCAACATCATCGGCGCGCGTTTGAACATTGATTCCGCCCCCGGCTGGGAGACGGTGGTGCGCTGCCGGTTCCGCGGCGGCCGGCCCGCCAAGGCTGTCCGCGGACGCCGCGCCTGACCCCCGGCAAAATCGCCGACTGGGCCCTTTTCTTCGGTTGACCGCCCGCGGCTTCGCCTCGAATCTCGCCGCCTCATGAAATCCACCCTCACCCTTGTCTGCGCGACCCTGGTGGCCGCAGCCCAACTCCCCGCGCAGAACGACTCCGCCAAGGAGCCTGCCGCAACCAACGCTCCCATGGACAAAGTCAGCTACTTCATCGGTTCCCAGATTGGCACCAACATCGCCAACAATTTCAAACAGCAGGGTGTGGAGGTCGAGCTCGACTCCTTCCTCCAGGCCATGCGCGACAAGTTCGAGGGCAAGCCCTCGAAGTACACCCAGGAGGAACTCGAAGCCGCCATGAAGGCCTTTGAGACCGTCATGCAGGCCAAGCAGGCCGAGATGGAAAAGGCCCAGATGGCCAAGGCGGGCGAAGTCAAGGCCGCCGGCGCCAAATTCCTCGCTGAGAACGGCAAGCGTGAGGGTGTTGTCACCACCGCCAGCGGTCTCCAGTACGAAGTGCTGAAGAAGAGCGACGGCGCCAAGCCGGCCGCCACCGACCGTGTCAACGTCCACTACCACGGCACCCTGCTCAGCGGCAAGGTGTTCGACAGCAGCGTCGAGCGCGGTCAGCCGATCACCTTCGGCGTCCAGGAAGTCATCAAGGGCTGGACCGAAGCCCTGCAGCTGATGACCGTCGGCTCCAAGTACAAGCTCTTCATCCCGTCGGAGCTCGCCTACGGCGACAACGGCGCCGGCGCCGACATCGGCCCGGGCGAGACCCTGGTCTTCGAAGTCGAGCTGCTCGGCATCGAGAAGTAATCCGCCGCCACGAATTCAACAAGAACGGCCGCCTGGTGACAGGCGGCCGTTTTTTTGCGTTGGCACTAGGGCGGCGCCGCTCAGTCGCCGGCGAGCAGGCGCTCCCAGAGGGCGTCGTTCATGAGCACCTTGGTGACGAAGTCACGGCTGCTGGAGGCCTGGGCATCGGCCTCGGCGAGCAGCGGGAACTCGATCCGGTACGTGGTGCCTTCGCCGGGGGCGCTGTCGGCCTCGATGTGGCCGCCGTGGTGGTGGACCAGGAAGTACACGCCGAGCAGGTCGAGGCCGAACTTCTCCGTGCCTTCCGGGCGGATGCAGAACGGGTCGAAGATCGGGCGCAGCGCCTCCTGGGGCAGGCCGGGGCCGTTGTCGCGAATTTCGAAGGTGATGCTGATCGGTGTCTCGCCCATGCGATTGACCGAGGCCGAAACGGTGACCGCCTTGCCAGAGTCGAGCAATTCGATCTCGTTGGCCAGCAGGACCTCGAAGAGGCGCGAGAAACGGGCCGGATTGGCGCGCAGGATGGGCAGCGGGCCCTGGACCGTGTTTTCCAAGGTCACGCCCCTGGCCGTGGCGGCGGTGCGGGCGGCTTCGATGCAGCCGGCGACCAGGGCGGCCGGCTCGACGTCTTCCAGCTCCCTGCCGCCGTTGGCGTCGAGCACGCCGATGGCTTCCGAGATGCGCCGCGTCTGCTCCAGCACCTGGCCGTGGAAATCGCGCCAGAAGCCGGGGTCACGCAGGCGGTCGAGCTCGATCTCCTCCTCGCGCAGGCGTGCCGGCACGAGGTTGAGGAAGGTGTTCACCGCATCGAGCGGGTTGCGCAGGCTCTGGCAGATGCCGGAGGCGAGCACGCCGAGGCTGATGACACGATCGGTGATGACCATGCTTTGCAGCACCGACAGTTTTTCACGCAGCAGCTCGTCGCGCTCCTTCTGCAGCAGGTAGAAGTCCATGGCGCGACGCAGGGTGTTGCGCATGTCCTCGACCTGCAGCGGCTTGGAGATGTAGCGGAAAATGTTGCCGAGGTTGATGGCATCGACCGAGACACCGAAGTCGGCGTAGGCGGTGATCATCATGCGCACCATCTTGGGCCGCAGCTGGCGCGCGCGCTCGAGCAGCTGGACGCCCTTCTGGCCGGGCATGCGCTGGTCGGTGAGCAGGACACCGATCTCCTCACCCATCTCCTCGATCAGTTTGAGGCCCTCGGCGGCATTGATGGCGGTCAGCACACGGAATTCGGCGCCGAAGGTTTTTTGGAAGTACTTCAGGGCCATCTCCTCGTCGTCAACATAGAGGACGGCGTAGCGTTTGTAGTCGTGTGCGGTTTGCATGGTGGATGGGTGGCGGTTCAGGGGTCGTTGGCGGGAAGAATCGCTTCGACGTGGGGAAACTCCAATACAAACTCGCAGTATTCCCCCGGGCGTGAACGGATGTCAATGTGGCCGCCGTGGTCGGCGATGATGCGGTGGCAGATGGACAGGCCCAGGCCCATGCCCTCGCCGACGTCCTTGGTGGTGAAGAAGGGATCGAAAATGCGGTGGCGCAGGTCGTCGTTGATGCCCGGGCCGTTGTCGCGGAAGCGCAGGACCGTGCGGTCCGGCAGTTCCTCGGCGCTGATGTGGATCTTCGGCCCGTCGCCCTCGGGGTAGATCTTGGTTTTCATCGCGTCCATGGCGTTCTGGGTCAGGTTGATGAGCACCTGGACGATCTGGTTGCTGTCGCCGCGCAGCTCGATGCCCTCCTGAATCTCCATCTCCAGGCCGACCCCCTCCTTGAACGCATGGCCGAAGAAGCGCATGGTCGCCTCGACGGTCGGCTTGAGCTGGAAAACGGCGCTCAGCTCGTGGGTGGTGCGCGAGAAGCCGCGCAGGTCGGCGATGATGCGGGCGACGCGGTCGACTCCGTGCTCGATGTCGCCGAGGGTCTCGACAAAGTCCGGCTTCTCATCCTCGGGCAGGATCTGCTCGAGGCGGCGCAGGCTGTACAGGCCCTGCTTGGCGTAGTTGAGCGGGTTGTTGATCTCGTGGATCAGGCCGGCGCTGAGCTTGCCGAGCGAGGCGAGCTTCTCGTTGCGCACGACCAGCGCCTCGGTCTCCTTGATCTGCTCAAAGGCCGCCTCCAACTGCTGCTTTTGCTCGGCGAGCTGCTTTTGGTAGAGATGGTTGTCGACCAGGTTCTTGAGGCGGACGCAGAGTTCGGTCAGCGAGAACGGCTTGGCCAGGAAGTCGCTGGCGCCGGCCTCAAGGCAGTCGATCTTGGTCTTTTCATCGGCGCGCGCGGTGAGCAGCACGATGGGGATCGAGCGCGTCGAGGTGCGCCCGCGCAGCTCTCGGCAGACCTGCAGGCCATCCTTCTCCGGCATCATCATGTCGGTCAGGATGAGGTCGGGCAGGAACTGCGCCGCCTTGTCGATCACCTGCAGGCCGTCGACCGCCTCCAGGATGTCGAAGTAGGTGCCGAGCTGGTTGCGCAGGAAGCGCAGCATGTCGGGTTCGTCGTCGGCGATGAGCAGCTTGGGTTTGCGACGGCTGAGATGGACGCCGGTCTCGATCGGCCGGATGGTCGCCTGCAGGGAGGTGATGGCCGGGAACAGTTCGGCGCGGCGGTACAGCTCGCTGATCCACTCGCCCTGCTCTTCCGGCAGCTGTTCGATGGCGGCGGCCTCGAAGCTGGGCTCCGGCTCGGGGGCATCGAGCGGAGCGGCCTCGAACGGCAGGCGCACGACCATGGTGGTGCCCCTGCCCTCGACGCTCTGCGCCTCGACGCTGCCGCCGTGCGCCTCCGCCAGTTCCTTGACCAGGGCCAGGCCGATGCCCATGCCCTGGTACTTGCGTCGCGAGGAGGTGTCGGCCTGCCAGAAGCGGGTGAAAATGCGGCCGAGCTGCTCCTTGGACATGCCGACGCCGGTGTCCTTGACCTCGAGCCGCAGCCATTCGCCCTCGCGCTCGGCGTTGAACTCGACCCGGCCGCCGGCGGGCGTGAATTTCAGGGCGTTGAAGATCAGGTTGAGGCAGATGCGCTCCAGTTTGTCGGAATCGAGCATGACCCGGCCCAGATCCTCCGCGCACCAGGACTGCAGGGCCACGTGCTTGTCGGCGGCGACGTTGCGGGTGGCGTTGATCTGGCCGCTGACGAAGTCCTCGATGCAGACCGCAGCCTTCTTGATCTGGATGTTGCCCGACTCCAGGCGCACGAGGTCGAGCAGGTCGTTGATCAGCTTGAGCAGGCGCATCGAGTTGCCGTGCATCGTGTCGAGCAGTTCGTCGACCTCGGCGCGGGTCATGCTGGCGCCGCGGCTGATGAGGGTCTCCAGGGGGGCGATGAGCAGGGTCAGCGGTGTGCGCAGCTCATGGCTGATGTTGGCAAAGAAGCGGCTCTTCAGCTCGTCGAGTTCGCGCAGCTTCTGGTTCGAGTCCTCCAACTGCAGGTTGATGTCCTCGAGCTTGCTGTTCGACTCGCCGAGGCGGGCGTTGGCCTGCTCGAGCGCGGCGCGGTTCTCGTCGAGGCGGTGGCGCAGGATGAACTCGTTGAAGCGGATGCGGTTGTAAAACCAGGTGCCGGCCGTGGTGAAGACGCCGGTGACCGTCAGGAAGTACAGGTTGTTGTAGAGAATGCTGTGGCTGACGATCGGGCCGTGGGCGAAGCAGGCGACCAGGTACGAGAGCAGGGTGAGCAAAACGACGATGATGCTGTCGACCAGCGTCCAGCGCATGAGCACGGCGGCGCCGAGCATGACCAGGTTGAGACCGGCGTAATAGGGCGACAGCGCGCCCTCGCGCTCATAGATCATCCAGGAGATCGACAGGATCAGCGGCAGCGCCATGGCGATGCCGAGCAGCCGGTGCAGGCGCCGGCCGAGTTCGGTCATCAGCAGGAACCAGATGACGACGAGGAAGACCGCACTGATGACGCGCAGATGCAGGAAGGCGGTCACGCCCTCGCTGCCGTACACCATCCAGTCGAGCGACGAACCCGCCAGCATGAACACCGTCGCCAGAATGCCGCAGAGACGAAAGTTCCGGACGCGGATGTCGCGCTCGTAGTCCTGGAAGCTCCTGAGGATGACGTCGGGCACGGAGGAGGGACGGGGCTCAGGTCTTGGCGGGTTTGCGCACCTCAAGGAAGATGTTCACGCCGGTGGGATCGGCTTTGACCGTGGCCGCTCCCTTCGGTGCGCGTTCGGGTGCCAGCTTGAGAAACTGTTCCTCATCGCGATACACCAGGTGCCATTCGGCCAGGTATTCCATCCAGTTCTTCCAGGGGTTGCTCGGATGGACGTTGGTGGCGACCAGCAGACCGCCCGGTGCGACCATGCTGTAGAAAATCTCCAGCAGGCGCCGGCAGATGCGGTCGGAAAGGTAGTCGAACAGGCCGGCACAGTAGACCAGGTCGTAGCCCTCGCGCGCGCCGGCCACCGGCCGGCCGGCTTCCTTGAGGATTTGGTGCACCGACTTCTTCTCGAGCTTCAGCCCGGTGCGCCGTCGGTGGCGCGTGCGCAGGTCTTCCAGCACGCGCGTGGTGTTGACCAGGGTCTCGTCGTTGAAGTCGAGCAGCAGCAGGTCGGTCTCGTCCGAAATGGGGTCGGTGCTGAGGAAGTTCTGCACCTCCTGCGCCGGGCCGCAGCCGAGGTTGTACACCCGCGCCACCCGGCCCTCCGAGCGGGCGCGCTCGGTCTCCGCGTGCAGCTGCTCGACCAGGTAGGTGATGCGGTTGCGGTGGGCGATGACCGGCGGAATCTCCAGGTACAGCTTGTTGATCAGCTTGGCGAAGGTCGAACTGCCCTCGTAGGGGTCGCGCAGCATCATGCTGACCATCTCGTAGTCGCCGGCGTAGCCGAGCGGCTTTTGGAAGGTGCGGTAGACGAAGGGCGCGCACAGGACCAGCGGGTGCAGTTGGCGCTGGATGTAGCTGCGGTGCACCGGCTGGATTTCCGGGGCGATCGAGCTGGCCGCCTCCTCGAAACGCTTCATCAGCGGATACACCGCCGGCACGATGGGCTCCTGCAGCTTGACCAGGATCTCGCGCTCGGCCTGCATGCGGTCGCCGGTCGGCAGCGAGCGCACGCCGAGCTCCACCTGCTCCATCCAGCGGCGCAGGTCGGACAGCAGGGTCTGCATGTCCGCCACCACCAGCTTGAACTCCGGCTGGACGGTGTAGATCTTCTCGGTCTCCTTGAGGAACTCGGCAAATTCGCTGCCCAGGCGGTCGCTCTGCCGCACCGGCGAAAAGATGTCGACGTCGATCCAGCCCTCCTCGGACAGCGAGGCCTCGAGGATGAGCATGATCCCGGTGTTCACCAGGTTGGCGATGACGGCGCGCCCCGAATAGACGAGGCGGTCGTTCATGGTGATGCGGAAGTCGTGCAGCACCTCCGACAGCTGGAGGATGCTGTACGGGTTGTACACCTCGAACACCGCCATGTAGCGGGTCAGGCGGTGCAGGGTCGCCCGCACTTCCGCGCCCTGGCTGTTGCGGCAGACGAC
>JAEYYS010000458.1 GCA_023428335.1 Verrucomicrobiota bacterium
GCCGCAGCGCGAGTGGGTGGAGATCCCGCGCGACGTCCAGGTCATCATCGAGCCGCGCGACAGCGCCGCCGAAGCCCTCGCCGCGCACATCCGCGCCAGCGGCCACGCCTTCAGCATGTTCGACGCCGCCCGCCTGGTGCTGGCCGATCCCGAGCGCTTCCAGGCGCGCTTTGCCTGTGCGCCGGAACGTGCGCAGGGTCTGTTCCAGACGACCGCCGACGGCGGCCTCTTCCTCAGCCGCGACGAGGCGCTGGCCCATGTCCTGCGCGGACCGGCGCTGGAGAGCTACTACCGCGTCGAGGAGATCGAGCTTGAGGAGCCGAAGGGCGATTTCAAATCGATCGCCGTCTGCGGCTACTCCGGCGAACTGCTGGCGCCGCCGAACCATCACAGCTTCCAGACCGCCCTGATCCGCCTGCACCGCGAGCGTTTTGCGAATCTGGCGCTCGAGGATTACAAGCGCCGCGTGCGCATCGAGACCAGCCCGGAAATCGTCGCCCAGTGGAAGGAGCAGCAGCGCAAGGGCCAGCGCTGGGTGCACGCACGCGAGGCCGAGGGCGTTGAGCCGGCCGCGTTCGGCAACCGCGCCGAGATGGAGGCGCATTTCCGCCGCGTCCACGGCGACGCCGCCTGCGCCGAGGTGCGCGAGGCGGTGTTTGCCAGCAATGCCGACAAGACCCGCCTGTCCCAGGCGCTCTTCCTGCTGCTGCGCCAGGCGGTCGACACCGCCCGCAAGCATCTGTTTGAGATGTCGCAAAAGCTCGGCGGCGGTTTTGAACGCCGCGGCCTGAAACTGTTCAAGCGCCGCGCCGGCAAACTCTTCGTCAGCCGCGTCAAACCGCGCGCCGTCGATCCCGGTGTCGTGTTCTCGGAGCGCGTCGCCTGCATCGTCGAACTGCTCAAAACCGCCCACGGACTGCCTTTGACGGAACTCGTCGAAAAGATCGTGCCGACTGCCGCACCCGGCCCGGATGGCGTCAAGCCGCCGATCAGCGACGAGCAGGTCGCGGTCATCAAGGATGTCCGCTGGCTGGCCAACGAGGGCTACGTCATCGAATACTCCGACGGCATGATCTTCCTCGGTGTCCAGGGTGAACCTGCCAAACCCAAGGCGGAAGCGACCGCTGGGTCGGCCGCCGCGGCCAGTGCCGGGCAAACGGGTGAGCCGAAACCCGCCGCGCAGGAAACCGAAGCCGGCGAGGCCGTTGCCGCCGCCCCCGAGGTACGACAGGCCGAACCGGAAGTTTTGACGGATGCGGCTGCTGCCGAAACCCCACCCGAAACGGTCGCAGGTGAAGCTGAACTTCCCACCGAAGAAACTGCCGAACCGTCGGAACCCGTCGTCGAAGGTGGGGCTGAGGAGGCTCCATCGGCCGCTTCCTGAGGTCGAAAGATCGACCGGAATTCTGGTTGCCATCCCCAACAAAGCAACGCAAACTCGCCGCTCTTTTCCTCCGGTCGCACGGCCGGAGGACGTTTCCGCGAAAACACGCCAACCTCACGAGCCATGTCTGCGAAAAAGAAGCCCGCGTCCAAAGCTCCCGCCAAGCCTGCCAAGAAGCCCGCCGCCAAACCCGCGGCGAAGGCTGTGTCCGCCAAGAAGCCGGCGGCCAAGGCGCCGGCCAAGCCCGTGAAGAAGGCGCCCGCCCCGAAAAAATCCCCCCCTGTGAAAAAATCTCCCTCCAAGCCTGCCGCGGCGAAAAAGCCCGCCGCCAAGAAACCGGCGGCCAAGCCTGCCGCGAAAAAGCCTGTCGCCAAACCCGTCGCCAAGAAGCCGGCGGCCAAGCCGGTCGCCAAGAAGCCTGCCGCTCCGGTCAAGAAAGCCGCGGCGCCCGCGCCGAAGCCGGTCGCCAAGAAGCCGGCAGTCAAGGCCGCCCCGGCCAAGGCGCCTGCCGCCAAACCAGTGGCGAAAAAGCCTGCCCCGGTCGCTGCGAAGCCCATGCCGAAACCCGCTCCCGCGCCGGCCGCCAAGGCTGCCGCGCCGAAGCCCGCGCCCGCCAAGGCCGCTTCGGGCAAGCCGGCTGCCTCCAGCTCCTCGAAATCCAAACCGAAGATCATCAACGTCCGCCGTGACACCAGTTCGCTGGACGAGGGCATCACCATTGAGGCGCCGAAGAAGCCGGTGCTGCCGGCCAGCTTCCTCAAGAAGCAGCGCCAGCGCCTCGTCGAACTGCGCGACGCCTACATGAACTCCGCCGAGGGCGTCGCCAGCGAGAGCCTGCGCAGCCATGACGGCGGCGAAGCCTCCGCCTTCGGCATGCACCAGGCCGATGCCGGCAGCGATGCCTACGACCGCGACTTTGCGCTCAGCCTGCTCGCCAAGGAACAGGACGCCATCTACGAAATCAACGAGGCGCTCAACCGCATCGACAAGGGTACCTACGGCATCTGCGAGATGTCCGGCGACACCATTCCCGAGGAGCGTCTTGAGGCCCTGCCGTTCACCCGTTTTACCGTTGCCTGCCAGGCCCGCATTGAGCGCGACCAGCGCGGCGGCCGCTGGACCCGGCCGGTGCGCTCCCTGTTTGGCCTCGACGAATCCGCCGAGGACGCCGAGGACGGCGACGATGACGACACCACGACAACGACCTCTTCCGGAGGCGGCAGCAATGAGTCGCTTGACTTCGGCAAGGAATGATCCAAACTGCCTCCCCATTTTATGCCACGCGAAATCATCATCCTCGAATGCACGGAAGCGAAGGCGGAAGGCAAGCCGACCTCCCGCTACGTGACCACGCGCAACAAGAAGAGCATCCGCACGCCCGGCCGTCTTGAGAAGGTCAAGTTCAACCACTTCCTCAAGCGCCGCACCCTGCACCGCGAAATCCGCTGATCCCTGTCATGCAACCGAAGACCCCCGAACGCCTCATCGCCCTCCGTCGCGCCAACCGCCGCATGCCGCGCCGCCGGATGGACATCCCGGTCGACAAGCTTACCTACACGAATCCGGAGCTGCTCAGCCGCTTCCTGACCGAGACCGGCAAGCTCATCCCCCGCCGCGTCACCGGCCTGCCCGCTTGGCTCCACCGCAAGGTGACCCGCGAGGTCAAGCGCGCCCGCGCCATCAACCTGCTTCCCTGATCCGGAAGCGCGTGGCCCTTTCAGGCTGAACCCACTGTTGCCCCGGGCGGCAGTGGGCTCTTTTGTTTTTGGTACGCACGCCATGGCCCCCCTCAAAGACACCCAGAACGAGCGCGACGACCGCCGCCTGCCCATCGACCGGGTCGGCATCAAGAATCTGCGCCACCCCCTGCGCATCCGCGATCGCGACCAGTCCGCCCAGCACACGGTCGCCACCGTCAGCCTCGCCGTCGACCTGCCCCACCAGTTCAAGGGCACCCACATGAGCCGCTTCGTCGAGGTGCTCAATGCCCACGGCCGCGAGCTCACCGTCGCCGACATCGCCGCCCTGCCGCGCGAACTGCAGAAGCGCCTGCACGCCGAGAAGGCGCATGCCGTCTTTCGCTTCCCCTGGTTCCGCAGCAAGAAGGCGCCCGTCACCGGCGCCGAGGGCCTGCTCGACTACGGCGTGGTCTTCGAGGTCGACAGCGCCGGCGACGCGATCGATTTCATCGTCACCGTCGAGGTGCCCGTCACCACCCTCTGCCCCTGCTCGAAGGCAATCAGCCGTCACGGCGCCCACAACCAGCGCGGCCTCGTCACCCTCGCGGTCCGCTTCCGCGAGCCGGTCTGGATCGAGGAACTCATCGAGATCGTCGAAACCAGTGCCAGTTGCGAGCTGTACAGCCTGCTCAAGCGCCCCGACGAAAAACACGTCACCGAGGCCGCCTATGAAAATCCGGTCTTCGTCGAGGACCTCGTCCGCAACGTCGCCCTCAAGGCGCGCGCCCACCCGCAGATCCGCTGGTTCCGCGTCGAAGCCGAAAACTTCGAGTCCATACACAATCACAACGCCTGGGCGGTGATTGAGAGCGAGGGCCGGGAAGGTTGAGGGGTCGAAGGTTTAAGGTTTAAAGTTGGAGGGCGTCATGGATCCGGCGGGCGGTGTCGCCTGGACCGCGATCCGGTCGGCGGCCTGACGCTGCGGGTCGTCGCGAGTGTGGGCCCCGCCTCTGTGGTCGCCCTTGCACAAAGCCCTGTGCCGGGCACGTACCTTTCTTTCCCCCCCAAAAAAACTTTGTTCCATGCTTCGCCGGATTCCCCTTTCCGTCTGTCTCGCCGTCGCTCTGTCCGGTCCCGCCTTCGGCGCGGCGCCGGCCTGGCAGGAGGTGCGCCCCCTGATCGCTGAAACCTGCACCGACTGTCACAACAGCCGCAAGGCCAAGGGCGGCGTCGATCTCGAACGCTTGGGCGATGACCCCTCGGTCGAAGCCGAGTATGCGCTCTGGGAAAAGGTCAAGGAAGTGGTCGCCAAGGGCGACATGCCGCCGTCGGATGAGACCCAGCTCACGGCTGCCGAAAAGCAGCAGTTGCTCGGCTGGGCGGGCGCGGCGCTCGATGCCGTGGCCGCCGCCAACGCCGGGGATCCGGGACCGGTCACCCTGCGCCGACTGACCAACGCCGAGTATGACCGCACGATCCGCGACCTGACCGGCAACGACTTCGGTCTCGCCAGGGAATTTCAACCCGATGGCGGCGGTGGCGAAGGTTTTGCCAACACCGGCGACACCCTGTTTGTCAATCCGGCGCAACTCGACAAGTACCTGACGGCGGCGCGCAAGCTGGCCGATCATGCGACGATCCTGCCCGGCAGCGGCATCGTGTTTCATCCGCAGCGCATCGGCCCGCGCAGCCAGGACCAGGTCAAGGACCAGGCCCAGCAGGCGCTCTATGTTTGGTATCAAAAGATGGCCGAGCCGCACCTGCCCAAGGACGGCGAGGATTTCCGTGAGGCCGATTACATGCTCGCCTGTTGGAAGTGGAAGCACAAGGAGCGGACCGGCGCGACCTCACTCGATCAACTCGCCAAGGAAGCGGGCCTGAAGCCGGCCTTCCTCGCCAATTGGTGGAAAATGCTCAACGACGCCAAGTACCCGTCGCGCTTCCTCGATCTGACCCGTCAACCCTGGCATGCCCTGCCGGCACCGGCGGCCGATCAGCCGAAGACCGTGCCGCCGGTCGTGCTCGCCAGTCTGCGCGACATCCAGGCCGAGCGCCGTTCCTGGAATCTGCCGAAGGCGGGTTCGGGCGTGCAGCGTCGCCAGCAGGATGCCGATGGCCTGCGCAGTTACCGCCTCAGTGATCCGCTCGCCAGCAACGGCGGCGGTGGCGACTGGGGCGCCGCCGGCGGAGTGCCGTCGAAAGGCAAGCCCGAGCGGCCTGACCAGGTGTTCCTCGTGCTCGGCGACCTCGGCGACGGCAATGCCGGCGACTACGTGCAGATCAGCGGTCTGACAGTGCGGGTCGGCGGCAAGAATCGCGAGTATCTATCGCTGCTGCGCCAGCAGCGCGAGGAACTCGCCAAGCGTCTCGCGGCCCTGCAGGCCGGTCAGGCGGCGAAGCCGGGCGAGAACGTCGAGGCGCTGCAAAAGCGTCTCGCGCGGTTCGAGACGACGCTGGCCCGTTTCGGCAAGGATCCGCTCGGCAAAAACGAAGTGCCGGAAAACGTCCTGGCCGCCCAGGCACCGGCGGTGATCCCGCTGCCGTTGCCCGAGGGCGTCACCAGCATCACCGGCAGTGGCAAGCTCGACATGCGCTCGCCGGAGGTGGATCAGGCGACCGTGCAGTGGGCGCTGGTCGCCGGCGAGCCGCCGGATCCGAAAACCATCCTGCCGGGTGTGCTCACCGTGTGGAAGGTGCGCACCGAGGCCGCGCGCCGGACCATGGGCGATTTCAGCCGCATGAAGGCGGTGTTTCCGGACATGCTCGAACGCCGGCTTGAGGAGGTGGCGCGCAATTTCTACCGCAACACTCCAGGGCCGGGCGTCTACTACTTCAGCGATGAACAACTGCTGGCCACGCTGCCCGAGGCGGAGAAGCGCCGCTTCCAGCAGATGCGCGAGGACTGGGGCTACGTGGCGCCGGCCAAGCTCAACGAGAACCAGGCCAAGGCCTACGATGCGCGTCTCGTCGAGCACCTTTTCGGGTTTGCCCATCGCGCCTGGCGCCGGCCCTTGACCGATGAGGAGCGCGGTCAGATTCGCGGACTCTATGAGCAGGGTCGCGCCAAGGAATTGGATCGCGAGTCCGCCGCACGCGAGTGCCTGGCCTTTGTTCTCGTCTCGCCCAAGTTCCTGTACAAGACCGAGATCGGCGCCCTGGCCGGTGCGGCGGAAGGTCAGGAAGTGGCGCTCGGAGCCTGGGAAATCGCCTCGCGCCTGAGCTACTTCTTGTGGTCGTCGCTGCCCGATGCCGCCCTGCGTCAGGCTGCGGCCGATGGCAGCCTGCTCAAGCCCGAGGGCCGCGCCGCCCAGGTCCGGCGCCTGCTGCGCGATCCCAAGGCCGCCGCCCTCGCCGGCGAGTTCGCCGGCCAGTGGCTCGAGTTCAAGGGCTTCGCCAACCACAGCGCGGTCGATGACAAAAAGTTCCCGCAGTTCACCCCCGAACTGCGCCGTGACATGGACCGCGAGACGCATGCCTTCTTCACCCACCTGATCCGCGAGGACCGGCCGGTGCACGAGATCCTCACGGCCGATTACACCTTCCTCAACGAGCGCCTCGCCAAACACTATGGTGTGCCCGGCGTCGCCGGTGAGGACCTGATTAAGGTCAAGGTCGACCCGGCGCGTCGTGGCGGCCTGCTCGGTCAGGGCAGCCTGCTCACCAAGACCTCGCGCAGCCATCGCACCAGCCCCGTGCTGCGCGGCACCTGGCTGCTGCAGGCCGTGCTCGGCACCCCCGTGCCGCCACCGCCCAGCGATGTGCCCGAGCTCAAGGAACACGGTCCCAAGCCGGCCACGGTGCGCGAAATGCTCGAACTGCACCGCGCCCCGAAATCCTGCGCGGGCTGCCACGACCGCATCGATCCGCTCGGCTTCGCCCTCGAAAACTTCGATCCCATCGGCCGCTGGCGCGAGCAGGACGAGGCCGGCCTGCCGCTCGATGTCTCGGTGCAGGTCAAGGGCCGTCAGCCCTTCAGCGGCTTCGAAGGCCTGCGCGCCTACCTGAAAACCCAGCAGTCGCAGTTCGCCCGTCACTTCAGCCGCAAGCTGCTCGGCTACGCGCTGGGTCGCCAGGTGCTGCCGACCGACAAGGCCCTGCTCCAGGAAATGCAGGCCGTCGCCGCCCGCGACGACGGCCGTTTCGCCGACGCCATCCTGCGCGTCGTCGAAAGCCGCCAGTTCCTGCAGAAGCGCCAGTAGGTGTGGGTAGGGCGTCCTGTCCCC
>JAEYYS010000468.1 GCA_023428335.1 Verrucomicrobiota bacterium
TTGACCCTGATCAATGCCGGCCGCCCCGCCGCCCGCGGAGTCGCCTACGGCACCCGCCGGCCCGAGCACCTGCTCAATGTCGCCGCCCGCAACATGTCGGCCTTCCCCGACCAGCCCGACGACCTGCTCGGCTGGCTGCGCACCCGCGCGGAGTTCGATCTCGTGCCCGACAACGAACTGCGCGAACGCTTCATCCCGCGCCTGGTCTACGGCGATTACCTGCGCGCGCTGCGCCACCATCATCTCGCCGGCTCACAGCACCTGGAGGCGGAAGCCGTCGATGTGGAGGCCGACGGCACCGTGCATCTCGCCGACGGCCGTCGCCTGCAGGCCGAGCGGATCGTGCTCGCCACCGGCAATGAGGCGCCGGCGGAGCTGCCCGGCGCCGCGGGTCTGGCGGACCACCCGGCCTGGGTCGGCAACCCGTGGCTGGCCTGGCATGAAAAGCTGCCGCCGGACACCGGCACAATCGTCCTGCTCGGCACCGGCCTGACCACGGTCGATGCGGTCATCACCCTGCGTGCGCTCGGCTGGCTCGGTCGCATCCACGCGGTGTCCCGCCATGGCTGGCTGCCGCACGCACACTTCCGCGGCATCGAATACGACGCCTTTCCGCCACCCGACACCGACCTCGCCGCGCTCGGGCTCGACCGTCTGGTGGCTCTGATGGAGGAACACTGCGCGCGCCTGCGTCAGCTCGGTGCCAACCCCGCCATCATTGTCGACAAGCTACGCCCGCACACCCAGCGCCTCTGGCAGGCCTTCACCACCGATGAGAAGCGCCGCTTCGCCCGCGATCACGCCGCGCGCTGGAACATCCTGCGCCATCGCATCGCTCCGGAAATCCATGCGCAGCTTGCCAGCGCCCAGCTCACCGGCCAGCTGCAGGTGCACGCGGCGCTGATCCAGCAGGTCGCCGCCGCCGGCAACCGCGTCCGCGTCGATCTGGCCGGCGGCCGCAGTCTGGAGGGCGACCTCGTCATCAACGCCACCGGCCCGCAAACCCGCTTCAGCGCCACCCGCTCGCCGCTGCTGCAAAACCTGCTGCGCCGCGGCCTGATCGCCCCGGATGACCTCGACCTCGGCCTGCGCATCGACACGGATCACGTCGCCCTCGACGCCGGGGGCCGGCGCTCGGCGCACCTGCTTGCGCTCGGCCCGCTGCTGCGCGGCACCTACTGGGAAACCATCGCCGTGCCCGAACTGCGCGGCCAGGCCCTGCGCGTGGCCCAAACCCTGCTCGGCCAGGCGCCCGCCGCAACACCGGCACCGGTGATGATGGAGTACATGATCTGACGGCGGTTCACTTGCGCTGCCAGCGGTCCTCCGACTCCATCAAGGCCCGCGGCGACTCGCCATCGAGCCAGGCACGCGCGGCCGCATCCTGCTTGAGCCAGGCATCCCAAAACGCCGTGCTGAGCGCCAGGATCACCCGGTGATGGTTCGGATTCCGCGGCGTCTCGGCGCCGAAATCCGGTCGATCGGTGAAGGCAAAATGGCTCGCCTCATGCAGCACCAGCTCGTACTTGCCGCCGGGCGGCAGGGCCGAATACACGGCCAGCCGCGAAGCCACATCGGCCGCGCCAATCGTGCCTCCACCGATGCGGGCGACATCGTTCGTGCCGGTCATCAGCAGCCAGGGCAGGCGCACCTGACCGAACGCCTGCTCCGGAGCCGCGCGCGCCGGCGTGCTCGGACTGAAGATGACCGCGGCCTTGAGCCGGGGATCGGTGAAGCGCGCGCCGCCCACCGGCAGGGTCTGCCCACAGACCGCCTGGGTGGTCACCGCGCCAAAAGAGTGCCCGCTCATGCCAACGCGCTGCAAGTCGAGTCGGCCGGCCAACGAATGTTTCGGCGTGCGCTGCCAGACTTCGAGCTGGTTCAGCACCGCCGGCACATCCTGCACCCGCGCCAGGAAGTTGGCCGGGCTGGCCGCCGCCTGCATGGCCAGGGCGCGCCGTGCCGGCGGCAGGTCCTTCCAGATCGATTCATCGCTGCCGGGATGCTGCAGAAACACGGCGACGTAGCCGCGCGCCGCCCAATGCCGACCGAGAAAGGCGCTGCCCTCGCGATTGCCACCCAGGCCATGGCTGAACAGCACGACGGCAGCCGGTTTCGGCGCGGGCGGCAGATACACGCGCAGGGGAATCTCGCGGCTGCGTGCTGCATCGCGACAGGACAAGTCCACGGGCGCAGGCAGCGGGCCCGCCGGCACGGCCAGCGGGTCGTAGGCGACCGCCGTCGACACGGTCATCAGCAGGGTCAGGAGCACGTTCATGAGGATCCCTTCTACAACCGCCGAAACGGCTCCGGGATGCGGGCGATTCAGACTTTTGCCTGCGCTGCCCGTCCAAAGGTCAAGGCCACCAGGCTGAGGGTCGCCACCGAACTCAGCGGCATCAGCACCGCCGCCGCCAGCGGACTGAGATGGCCCAGCAGGCCGGCGATCACGGTCGCGATGTTGTAGCAGACCGAAAAGGCAAACACCCGCCGCGTCGCCCGCTGGTGCACCGCCGCAAGCTCAAGCAGGCTGCTGACAAAACGCAGGCTGTGGCCGAGGAAAAAAAAGTCGGCCTTCTGCTCCAAGAAGCTGCGCCCACCCACCGGACTGCCGGCACAGAGGGCGGCATCAAAGGCTAGGCTGTCGTTGGCACCGTCGCCGATGTACAGGGTGTCATCGCGATTGTGCTGGGCCACCCACGCCGCTTTATCTTCGGGCGTCAGCCGTGCTTGCCAGTCGCCCTCGCCCAAGCCCAACTGCGCGGCGATGTCAGCCACTTTCGCCTCGCGGTCGCCACTGAGGATGTGCACCTGCAAGCCGCGCCGGCGCAGGCCATGCACCTCCTCGACCGACTCCCCGCGCAGCTCATCGCGGAAACGGAAATCGGCGAGCGCCTCGCCCTCGCAGGCGAAGCGCGCGTCGGCCACCGGCGACCGCCCCAGCGTCCAGCGCCGGCCCGCGGCATCGGTGCAGACCAGGCCCTGACCGACCACCTCCTCGACCACGTCTGCAGAACCCGCGTCATCGGCCGGGCCGAGCGCATCGAACAGGCTGCGGCTGACCGGATGCAGGTTGCCGGTGACCAGGGTGCGCAGGGCCGCACGCGCACCGGCAT
>JAEYYS010000470.1 GCA_023428335.1 Verrucomicrobiota bacterium
GTGATGGGCAGGCTTGGGCGACCGGGGCTGGCGCCGGTGGCGCTGACCGGCACGCCGGGTTTGGCAGCGCCGGGCTGGCCCGGCTGGCCGCCCTGGGCGGCATCGCCCTGGCGCAGGGTGTTGTTGATGGTCACCGGCTTGGAGACGAGGGCGTCATCGTACTTGAGTTCGGCGGTCTGGTTGCCCCTGGCGACGATGACCGAGGCCTCGTTGCGGTTGCGGTTGAACTTGGCTTCGACGAGCTGGAACTCGCCGCTGCTGTCCTCGTTGGAGACGCGCTGGAACTCGTTGGTCTGCTTGTTTTGCAGGGTGACGGTGATCTTGCCGCTGGGGCTGCGGTACATGCCGGCCAGGGCCCAGTCCTGGGCGAAGGAGACGGTGGTTTGGGCGACCGCTGCGGTTTTCAGCAGGAAGGGGTTTTTGGCCCAGGCCTTTTCATAGCGCGCAGGTTCGAAGGCGCGCGGGATGGCGTCGCCTTCGGCCGCTGGTTCCGCGGCCGGCTGGGGCGCAGATTCGGCAATGGACCCGGCCGCGGAGACGTCGGCGGGCGGGGCTTCCGACGGGCTGTCCGTTGTCGCCTCCTGGGCCAGGAGGCCGGTGGCGACGAGCAGGGGCAGGAGTTGGCGGAACGGGCTCATGAGGGCGGCAGGCGGAACCACTTCTGCAGGTTCATGTTGACGATGACTTCGGCGGTGTCCTCCTCATTGGGCGTCATCGTCAGGGCGGGAATGCTCAGGAAGGTCGCCGGCTGCTGCAGCTCGTGCAGCCAGCGGTTCATCGCCTCCCAACTGGCGCGCGCCTCGACGTTCATGTTGGCCGAGGTCAGGCCCGGGCGTTCGCTGGGCGCCACCGGCTGGTTCTGGGTGAGCGTGACGTTGTGCTTGGCGGCACTGCTCTGGATGAGCTCCAGCAGGCCGAGGTCGGCCTCACTGCGGCGGGTGTACAGCGGCTGCTTCTCGTCGAGCCAGGCCGATCGCGACTGCCAGAAGGCCTGCTGGGTGAGCAGGTCGTCGGCCTCCGCGCGGCGCGATTGCACCTCCAGGCTGCGGGCGTCGACGCGCAGTTTCCAGGCCTTGAGCTGGGTCAGGCCGATGAAGGCACCGCCGACGGCGATGACGGCGCCGAGGACGAGGGCGAGACGCTGTTCACTGGCGGTCATGGCGTGGTTTCCTCCAGAGCGACTTCGGGATCGGGCTCGCGCGCCTCGGCGCGGAAAGTGGCGCGGCCATCGGGTAGGTTCGTCGGTTGCGGGAAATCCCAGGTCCAGCGCTGGAAGGCCTCGGCGCCGACCAGCTTGTCGCGGAACTCAATGCCGTGGCCGAGGCTGGAGGCCTCGCCATCGAGCACCATGCCGTCCTCGCGCACTTCGAAGCGGGTGATGCGGATGCCTTCCTCCGGCAGCAGGGAGACAAGCTGGAAGAGGGCCTCCACCGGGTAGAACTCGGGATTCACCGCCGTGCGCATGTCATCCCAGGCGCTGCGGGCGTCGCGGATCGCCGCCAGTTCGGGTTCGAGGGCGTCGAGCCTCGCCTCTTCGCGGCTGAGGCTGTTGTCGCGCAGGGCGACACGGGCGGCGAAGGCGCCGAGGGCGGCCACCAGGACAAAGACAAAGGCAAGGGCGCCGAGGGTGAGCATGCTCCGCTGGGCGCGCTCGTGGCGCTCGCGCACAATCGGCGCGGGCACCAGGCGGGAGGCGGCGGTCGGTGCCGCCGGCGCGGTCTCGCGGCGGCAGCTCACCGGCAGGTCGAGGCCGTGGGCGAAGTCGGCCGGCACCGCTTCATCTTCGCCTTCCGCGACCTGCAGCACGACGCGCGTCAGGTCGGGCAGCAGGGCGGCGAGATCGAGCGCGGCGAGGATGCAGCGGATCTCGGCGGCGGCATCGGCATCCAAGCGGTCAGCGGCCAGGGCCTGGCAGTGCAGGGCACTGCCGGCCTCGTGCGGCACGGCGAGCACGTAGCGACCCTGCTCGCGCCAGAGCAGCAGTTCGCCCGGCGTCAGACGCTGAAAGGCCACGGAGGGGGCGAAGCGGGCATCGCGGGCTTCGTCGAGCACGTCGGCCGGCAGGGCCGCCACCTGCAGGAAGGCGGTGGTGGCCTGGTCGCGGCTGTCACCGCCGAGGGCGACGAGTTCAAAATCCTGCGGGGTGGCCGTTTCGGCGGCGAAGCCGGCGGCTTCAAGTTCGAGCTGGGCGGCGGCTTCGCGTCGGCCGGCATCGACGCCGTGAAAATGCATGGGCACCGAGACCAGGCTGCGTGCCGGCAGGGCAATCCAGTCGGCGCCACGGCGCGAGCGCTGTTCCGGCTCGGGGGCCGGCGCCGTGCCGGGGCGGGCGCGCCAGGCCTGAAACCCCGTTGCACGGGGTACCAGCAGCAACTCGTCGGTGGGTTTCATCAGGGGGCGGTCGGGCGCAAAGTCTTAGTTTACCGGCTGGCCCGCAAAGCGCAAGACAGGAAGGAAGACAGATCGTGACGGATTCGGTTCAAATCGAAGGCCTGCCGCCGGCGGGTTTTCCCGCGAAAGAAGCCGCAGCGACAGGGGTACCCTTCTGCCCGCCCGCGGGCGGTTCGCCACGACTTTTCCCTCCATGACCTCCCGATCTGACTCCTGCCGCTGGGGCATCCTCGGCGCCGCCTTCATCGCCCGCAAAAACTGGCAGGCTCTGCGCGACGCCGGCAATGCCGAACTCATCGCCGTCGCCAGCCGCGATCTGCAGCGTGCGCGCGACTTCATCGACGAATGCCAGGCGAGCGCGCCGCAGCCGGTGCCGCCCGAGGCCATGGACAGTTACGAGGCCCTGCTGGCGCGGACCGACATCGATGCGGTGTACATTCCGCTGCCGACCGCCCTGCGCCGCGACTGGGTGCTGCGCGCCGCTGCCGCCGGCAAGCATGTGCTGGTGGAAAAACCGGTGGGTCGCGATGCGGCGGAGGTCGCCGAACTCGTCGCCGCCTGCGAACAGCACGGCGTCCAGTTCATGGACGGCGTCATGTTCATGCATGGCGCCCGCCTGAACCGCCTGCGCGAGGTGATTGGGACCGAGGTCGGGCCGGTGCGCCATGTCAGCTCGCAGTTCAGCTTCCGCGGCGACGAAGCCTTTCTGCAGTCGAACATCCGCGCCCAGGGCGATCTCGAGCCGCTCGGCTGCCTCGGCGACCTCGGCTGGTACTGCCTGCGTTTCACGCTTTGGGCCTGCGACTGGGCGGAGCCGGTGCAGGTGAGCGGCCGGGTGCAGCGGGCGACCGCCGACGGCGTGCCGCTGGAGTTTTTCGGCGCGCTGGTTTTTGCCGACGGTGTGTCGGCGTCCTTCCACTGCAGCTTCACCGCCGCCCACGCCCAGTGGGCCGTGGTCAGCGGCGAGCGCGGCCTGCTGCGGGTGGACGACTTTGTGCTGCCCTACGCGGGTCAACCGCCGCGCTACAGCGTCACCCACAGCGAGTTCGTGCTCGAGGCGTGCCGCGCCGACATGCGCGCGGGTCGCGTGGAGGCGAGCGTCGATGAACCCGCCAACAACGCGCCGGGTTCGCAGGAATCGAGGATGTTTCGCAGCTTCTCCAGCCTGGTGCTGGAAGGGAGACGCGATCCGCACTGGCCGCGGATCAGCCTGCTGACCCAGCGCGTGCTCGACGCCTGCCTCGCCTCGGCGCGTGCGGATGGCGCCTGGCGCGGGCTGGCGTGATCAGCGCGCGCGCTTGGCGAGTTCGTTGTACTTCTCGACCAGCTCGTTGAACTCGCGGGTGCGGTCGTTGAGGCGACGGATGGCGTCGTCGCGCTCGCCGGCGAGTCGGCGCAGTTCGGCGTTGGCCTTTTCAATGGCGCTGTTCTGCTCGCTGACCAGGCTGTT
>JAEYYS010000061.1 GCA_023428335.1 Verrucomicrobiota bacterium
CGGCAACCCTGGCCATGGGCATGCTGCTGGTCATCCTGCCTGGGCACATCGATCTTTCGGTCGGCAGCGGCCTGGCCCTGCTCAGCGGCACGGCCGCGGTGCTCACGACACGCGCGGGACTGCCGGCGCCGCTGGCGCTGGGTCTGGCGCTGGCCGCCGGTCCGCTGCTCTGGTGGGGCATGGGCCTGCTCATCGTACGTGAGCGCGTGCCGGCCTTCATCGTCACCCTGGCCGGTCTGCTCATGTTTCGTGGCCTCTTCTGGCTGGTCATCGGCAACCAGACCACACCGGTGGCGCCGGGCGGGCGCAACAACCTGTACTCGCTGCTCAGCACCTACTACCTGCCGCCCGCCGCCGGTTACACCCTCGCCTTGCTGGTGATCGCCGCCCTGATCGCGGCCACCCTCGCCGGTCGCGCCCGCCGGCGCGCCGCCGGCTTCACGGTCGATGACGCGGAGATGACTTTTTTGAAACTCTTCATCGCCGCCCAGGCGGTGCTGCTGTTTGTCGCCGTCACCAACCAGTTCCGCGGTGTGCCGCTGCCGGCCCTGATCTTCGGTGCGGTGGCCTTTGGTGTGTGGGTCATCACCCGCCACACTGCCTTCGGTCGCCACCTCTACGCCATCGGCGGCAATCCGGAGGCGGCGCTCGTCTCCGGCGTGCCGGTGCGACGCGTACTGCTCGGTGCCTTTGCCCTGCTCGGCGGCATCGTCGCCGTCACCGGCTTCATGCTCACCTCCTACACCGGCAATTCGACGCCCGACCTCGGCGAGTGGATGGAGCTCGATGCCGTCGCCGCCTGCGTCATCGGCGGTGTCAGCCTGCGCGGGGGTCGCGGCAGCGTGCTCGGGGTGCTGTTCGGCGCCCTCATCATGGCCGCCCTGCTCAATGGCATGACCCTGATGTCGGTGACACCCGAGTACAAACTGGTCGTCCGTGGCCTCGTCCTGCTCGGCGCCGTCTGGCTTGACATGCGGCTGACGCGCACGGCCTGAGTCAGGGCCGCGACAGCGAACCTGTCGTGCCGGTCGCCGTGCCGGCCTTGCCTTCCATGCCCTTGGAGGCCCAGGTAAAGACCGTCTTGCCGGCATGCTGAATGCTGACGGCCATGCCCGCCAGGCTGTCCTTCTGGCGTGCGCGTGCGCCGCCGATGTAATAATACCCGCCGGCAAGCTGGGTGGAGGTGAGTTGTATCTCGTCGGTCAGCAGGTTCAGTTCTTCATTGGCGCGGATCTTGGGCAGTGCGACCTTGCCACGGCTGCTGCGCAGCACGGGGCGGCCCTCATCCATCTGCTCGTAAAAGATGTTGTAGTTCACCTCCACGTTGTCCAGGTCCTGGCCGGAGCGGTTGGCCAGCTTGATCCGGCACTGCCAGAATTCAGCCGTGACGCTGACCGAGCCGCCCTTCTGCTTGCTGCTGCCCGTCTTGTCCTTGGTGTAGGACACCTGAAAGCTGTAGTTGATCTTCGCCGGATTCTGTTTCAGCCAGGCTGCAATGAACTGGCGGTCAGCCACACTGAAGCGGTCGAGCGTCGACACCACGGTCTGGCCTCCGGCGAGCTTCAGGCTGACGCTGTCCGCCGTGGCGGCGATGATTTCCGCCTCGACCGTGCGGCCGTCCGCACTGGTGAAGGTGCGCGGCTCGGCCAAGGCGGCGAGCGGCAGCAGCAGGGCGGCGAGTCCGAAAGCGGTGGAGCGGGCAGGGGAATGCATGAGGTTTCTCCTGGAAAAGAAGGTTTAGAATCAGGTGAGGTTCCTAAAAAGTCAACGGTGCAAGGTGGTGGATGCAATGGGCCGGACTTGCTCCATGATGAGGCGCCGATGACCGCCGACTGTGCCACCCGCGTTTGGACCCGCCAGGAATGGCGGGCGCGCTTTGCTGCGCACCAGCAACGGGTCGAGGCGCGTGCCGCTGCCTTCGTGGATCGCCGCTCGCGTGCGGAGAAGCATCCGGTCGACGATTTTCTCTTCACTTACTACAGCTTCTCGCCCGCCAAGCTGCGCCAGTGGCTGCCACCGAACGGGGTGGAACTGGAAGTCGATTCCGTCGATCTGGAGGAACTGCCCTGGCTCCACTCGCCGCGTTGCGAGCTGGCCAGGAGTCGGCTTCGCCTCGCCGGGCAGCCGACCCAGGCCCAGCGCGGGCTGGCACGCTGGGTGGCAGAGCTGTGTGCCCGCGTCGCCGAGCGCCCGCCGCGCTTCGCCTGTCACGGCCTGCATGAATGGGCGATGGTGTATCGGCAGTCGCGCGAACAGGTGCGTCACCAGGGTTGGGAACTTCGGCTGGGACCGGAGGAACTCGCCGCCTTTGTCGAATCGCGCAGCCTCTGCTGCACGCATTACGATGCCTTCCGCTTCTTCACGCCCGAGGCACGCCCCCGCAACAGCCTGCGGCCGGTGCTGGACACCCGGCTCGACCTCGAGCAGGGCGGCTGTCTGCACGCCAACATGGACCTCTACAAATGGTCGGCCAAGCTCTGGCCCTGGGTCGGCTCAGACCTCGTCGGCGAGTGCTTTGAGTTCGCCATCGCGGCGCGCGACCTCGACATGCGCGCCAGTCCCTACGACTTGAGTCATCTCGGCTATGTGCCGGTGTGCATCGAGACAGTCGAGGGCCGGGCCGAGTATGAGTCGTTGCAGCGGCAGCTCGCCGTTCGTGCCGCGCCCCTGCGGGAGCGACTGCGCTGCGCGGCCGAGGCGCTGGCCTGATTCCGTGCAACTTCGTGCCCATCGCGGAGTTTTTCCGCCTGTCGCCATGAAACCCGCCTGCCTCTTGCTTGCCCTCGCCCTGCCCGCTGTTGCAGCGGAGCCGCTGCCTGATCCGCAGGCCGTGCTTGCCGCCCTGAAGAAGGCGACCGCCTTTTACCACGACAAGCTCGCCGTGCACGGCGGCTACGCCTCCGGCTGGAAGGCGGATTTCAGCGCCGGCATCACCGAGCACAAGGAGTCGCCCACGGTCATTTCCATCCAGCCGCCCGGCACGACGACGATGGGACTGGCGCTGGTGAAGGCCTTTCGCGCCACCGGCGATGTCCAGTTCCTGCGCGCGGCGCGGGATGCGGCCGGCGCCTTGATCGAATGTCAGCTCGCCAGTGGTGGCTGGGACAGCGACTTCGATTTTGCGCCGGAGCTGGCGAAAAAATACCACCTGCGCCGGCAGCTGCTGGCGGGCGACACCGAGACTGGCAAGCGGCGCAACCGCAGCACGCTCGACGACAACAAAACCCAGTCGGCCCTGCTCTTCCTGCTGGAGTTGGTGCACCTGCCGGAGAGTCGCGACGACCGCGAACTGCAGGCGGCCCTGCGTTTCGGGCTGGATGCCGTGCTGGCCGCCCAGTTCCCCAACGGCGGCTGGCCGCAGCAGTTCAGCGGGCCGGCCGACCCGGCCACTCCGGTGAAAAAGGCGAGTTATCCGGACGACTGGTCGCGCACCTTCCCGGCGGTCAAGTACGACGGTTTTTACACCCTCAACGACGGCAACATGGAGGAGCTGGTGAAGCTGCTGCTGCGTGCTCATGAGCTGAGCGGCGAAGCACGCTATCTGGAGGCAGCGAAGAAGGCCGGCGAGTTCTTTCTGCTGGCCCAGATGCCCGAACCGCAGCCCGGTTGGGCTCAGCAGTACAACTTCGACATGCAGCCGGTCTGGGCGCGCAAGTTTGAACCGCCGGCGGTGAGTGGTGGCGAGACCATCGGCGTGCTGCGCGCCCTGATCGATCTCTGGGTGGTCACCGGCGAGGAGCGTTTCCTGCAACCTGCGCCGGTGGCACTGAAGTGGCTGGAAAGCTCGGTCCTGCCCGAGGGCAGCCACGCGCGCTTTTACGAACTGCAGACCAACAAGCCGTTGTACTTTGTCAAGGACAGCTACGAGCTGACCTATGACGACGGCAACCTGCCGACGCACTACGGCTTCAAGGTGGATCAGGCGAAATCGATCGCCGGCCTGCGTGAACGCCTGGCCACGCCGCGCGAAAAACTGCTGCGCGATCGCCAGGGCCCGGGTAGCCCGAAATCCTGGGCCAGCAAGGCCAGGGGCGCCGCCGGCAAGGCCCAGCGTGCAGTCGCCAGCCTGCGCCCGGAAGGCTACTGGTCCGACGGCGGTGATCTCGATGCCCGCGATTTCGTCGAGCACGTGCAGGCCATGGCGTACTACCTCGACGCCGTGCGTCAGGCCGGCGACGCGCTGCAGAAGAAGTGAGAAGGAAGTCCCCAGCATGAGGGGCCGCGGGTTCCGAACTTGGACATTCCTTGTTGGGCATTCATCCTTTTCCTTCTGGATCGATCGAGCTGTTCCCCATCCAGGCCTTCCAAAAATTCCCCTAGGTTGGAATTGCCAAGTCGGCGGCTGTCCGACAGAATCGGTTTATCATGAGTGCCGAACCCTTTGTGCTTTGGTTTTTGGCGGGGCTTGTTCTGGTGCTGCTGGAATTCGCGGCTCCGGGTCTGGTCCTGATCTTCTTTGGCCTCGGCGCCTGGGTGGCCTCGTTCACCGCCTGGCTGGGCTGGACGCCGACGCTGGCCGGCCAGTTGGCAGTCTTTGCCTGTGCTTCGCTTGTCCTGCTGCTCGGCCTGCGCCGCAGTTGTCGCGGCTGGTTTGCCGGGCTGTCGTCCACGGGCGATGCCCAGGCGACCGAGGATGAGTTCCTCAACAAGGAGGCGCGCGTGCTCTCCGCCATCGTGCCCGGGCAGCCGGGCAAGGTGGAATTCAAGGGCGCCACCTGGAACGCCCGCGCCACCGAGCCGCTGCAGGCCGGTGACGCCGCCATCATTGTCGGCCGCGATGGCCTGCAACTGCAAGTGCGTCCGCGCTGATCCCTGCCACCCTCCACCCATCCACCACCATGATCGTTGAATTCAGCACCCTGCTCGGTCTCGGCTTTGCCGCCCTCGTTGTCATCGCCATCTTCAAGGGCGCCCGCGTGGTGCCCCAGCGCAACGCCTACGTGGTCGAGCGCCTCGGCAAGTACTCGCGCACCCTCGACGCGGGTTTCCACGTCCTCATTCCCTTCCTGGACAGTGTCGTCGCCCGACACTCGCTCAAGGAACAGGTGATCGACGTGCCCTCGCAGATGTGCATCACCCGTGACAACATCGCCATCGAGATCGACGGCGTGCTGTTCCTGCAGGTGCTGGATCCGGCCAAGGCGACGTATGGCGTGACCAACTACTTCATGGCCGCCTCCCAGCTTGCCCAGACGACCCTGCGTTCGGAGATCGGCAAGATGGACCTCGACCGCACCTTTGAGGAGCGCGACAGCATCAACGCCAACATCGTCGACGCCCTCGACAAGGCCTGCGAGCCCTGGGGCGTGAAAGTGATGCGCTACGAGATCAGCAACATCAATCCGCCGCAGTCGGTGAAGGACGCGCTCGAAAAGCAGATGCGCGCCGAGCGCGAACGCCGCGCCCAGGTGGCCATGTCGGAGGGCGATCGTGAGGCGCGCATCAACGTCGCCGAAGGCCACAAGCAGGAAGCGATCAAGCAGTCGGAAGCCATCAAGATCCGCCAGATCAACGAGGCCGAGGGCAAGGCGCGCGAGATCGAGTTGCTCGCCCAGGCCACGGCCCAGGGCATCGCCCTCATCGCCCAGGCGATCAACACGCCTGGCGGCAAGGACGCGGTCAGCCTGCGCGTCGCCGAGCAGTATGTCACCGAGTTCGGTCGCCTGGCCCAGCACACCAACACGATGATCATCCCGTCGAACCTCGGCGACATCGGCGGCGTGGTGGCCAGCCTTGGCACCCTGCTCGAGCGCACCCGCCAGGGACCGCAGGCCTGAGCAGCCGCGCGTTGACAGAGCGGCGCGGCACCGGATGCTGGCGCGTGATCCGAACGATCCTTCGCCTGCTGCCGGTACTGCTGCCCGCCGCCCTTGGGCAGGCGCAGGTGTCGACCCGTGGCGATGCGTTGGCCGGCTTGCTCAACGCCTGGTTTGCCGAAGGCAGCGCCGCCGGTCTGGCGGCGCTGACCTATGAGAACCGCGACGGCGGGCATTCGCCGCTCGACACGGCGGCCTATCCGCAGCTGCAGGTATTTCAGCACGGTCCGGACACCGGTCCACCGACCGGACCCGCCGTGCAACTGCGGCCGCGGCCGACCCTGGGCAACTGCTCGATGGCCGCGCCCGCCGATCAGGGCGGCAGCCTGCCGCGCCATTACTTTTCCGATCCGGCGGGGGCGCGGTTTTTGGCCGGGCAGTACCTGTCGAACAACCTCTTTCTTTATCCCGAGCATCAGGATCACGACCCCGGCGCCAACGGTGTCGGCGGCTATGGCGATCTGCTGCCAGCCAATTCGCCCTGCCTGCTGGTCTCGCAGGGATCCTCGTTGTCGGACCAGCCCTTCCTGCACGCCCTGCTTGCCGCGGCCGCCGCTCTGCCTCCGGAGACTCAGAGGCGGCTCATCGAAGCGCGCCTGCTCATGCCGACCCTGCAGGCCCTGCTGCGGCAGTCACGGGTGCGCACGCCGGCTGAGTACTTCAGTGCCGCCGCCCATCCGCCGGTCTTCGACAGCGCCACGCTCGACGTCGAACGCCTCGTCCGTCTGGCGCATGCGACGACACCCGAACGCATCCCGCCGCTGGTGCAGTTGGAGGTGCGCGAGGAGACCGAGCCGGGGCCTGGGGTGCATTTCTTCGAAGACGCGAAGGCCGCGCCGCGACGGCTGGCGGACACGCCGGTGGCGCTGGCGCGCATTCTGCATGCCGCCCAGCCCGAGTACGTGATGGAACTGAGCGCGGCGAAATCGGGCGACCTACAGCGCCGGCCGTTGCAGTTGCGCTGGCAGGTCCTGCAGGGCGATCCCGCGCGGGTGCGCATCGACACCACGGCGGGCAGTGGCATGGCGCGGTTGCGCGTGCGCTGGCAGCCGCCGCCGACCAGCGCCGCCGGCCTGCGCAGTCACCGCATTGATGTCGCGGTCTTTGCCGGCAACGGCGTCAGTGTCAGCGCGCCGGCCCTCGTCAGTTTCTATCTGCCGCCGCATGAGTGCCGCTTCGAGGATGCCGAGGGACGCGTGCTTGAGGTGCATCATCAGACCCACAACCCCGATCTCGGGCTGCCGCTCGATGCCGGGGATGCACGTTGGCGGCAGGCGCTCTTTGCCCTTGGCGTGGCCGGCGACGGCCTGCGCTCGCGCCTGCTGGCGCCGCTGCTCGCCGAGGCGGAGCGCGCCGCCCTGCAGGAACACTGGCGTCGCCTGGAGGCACGTCAGCAGGAGGTCAAGGCCCTGGAGGCCGATCCGGCGCGGCAGTCGCTCGCCGAAGAGGCAAGGCGCCAGTTGGCCGAAGACACGACGCGCGTCCTGCAGGCAAGCCTGCCCGGCGGTCGAAAGGTGCGACAGCTTGTCGAGGAGGTCCTGGCCGCCCTGGCCGATTTCAGCGATCTTTATCCCTCGTTCCTGGCTGAGCTCGATGCCCTCGCCACCCGCTCGACGAAATCGAGCGCCGCGGCGGATGTGCGTGTCGAAGTGTCGCGCTTGCTGGCCCTGGGTCTGCTGCGGCGGACCGACTCCGGCGCGGTTTTGACGATGTCGCCTGCTGATCGCCTGAGCGCCGGCGAACGCCACGGCTTGCGCGGCCTGAACCTTACCCTGCTCAGCCAGGTGCTGTTCCCGGAGGTGCTGGAGCGCTCGCCGGCACCGGCCTGGGCGGATGTCCGGTTGTCGCGCGCCAAACCCTGGCGCGATGTGCATCGCTACGACGCGACGGGTCGCCACCTCGGCTGGCTGCGGCATCATGAGGGTCGCCAAACCGCCTTTGATGCCGAGGGACGCCTGCTGCCGGACGGCTTCGAGCGGCCGGATAAAGCCGTGCCAGTGGTGTATCGCCTGGATGCCGAAAGCCGGATGACCTGGGCGCCAGCCCCGTAGGCGCGATGGCCACCACGCGGGGTGGGGATGGCTGGGCAATTCGGCGTTGCAAGGCCGGGTCTGCGCTTTCTGATGCCGGCATGCGCTCTGTCCTGCTCGCCCTCCTCTCTGCCGTCACGCTGTCC
>JAEYYS010000168.1 GCA_023428335.1 Verrucomicrobiota bacterium
CCCAGCCGCTCTTGAGCGCTCTGGCTTTCACTTTCAAGGCCGCTCCTGTTTCGGTGGCGGACGAGAAGACTAGCAGGCCCCCCACTTCCCGCAACTGCTTTTTGCCTCTTTTCTCACTTTTTTCTCCAGCAACCCCACCTCGGCTCCCCTCAATAGGTCTCATGGGACCCATGGGACCTATGCCCAGCGGCCGAAAATCACCCCAACGGACCACCTCCGCCGCCTAACTGGCTTTGCCGGGCCGCCCAACCTTCTTTGCCGGGGGCCTAACGAAACCTGCTGGTTTCTCCTGCGCAACTCAGCGTGCCTCGCCGGTCAGGCGCTCGATCCACTTGCCGAGGTCGGGTGCGCGGAAGGCCTGCAGACGCGCCAGCAAGGCCTCATGGCAGGTGTCGACCAGCAGGCAGTCGCGATGACCGCCGAGCAGAAAGCCCTCGTCGCGAACGCGGTCGAGAAAACCGAGCAGGCCGTCGAAAAAGCCGCCGACATTGAGCAGTCCAACCGGCTTGCCGTGGAAACCGAGCTGCAGCCAGGTCAGGGTTTCAAAGAGTTCATCGAGGGTGCCATAGCCGCCCGGCAGGGCGATGAAGGCGTCGCTCAGATCGACCATGAGCTGCTTGCGCTCGTGCATGGAGCCGACCACGTGCAGGCGGCTGACGCCAGTGTGACCGAGTTCCTTGTCCATGAGCGCCTGCGGGATGACGCCGATGACCTCGCCGCCGGCGGCGAGGGCGGCGTCGGCCACGGCGCCCATGAGCCCAACCCGGCCGCCGCCGTAAACGATGCCGATGCCGGCACGGGCAAGGTGGCTGGCCAGGCCGGCGGCGGCGGCGGTGAAGGCGGGATTCACCCCGCTGTTGGAACCACAGTAGAGGGCGATGCGCATGGGCGGGGATCTTGCGAATGGGGGCGCCGGCTTAAACGGCAACCTGCTTGCCGGCCTTTTTGGCCGTGGTGATGAAGGCCTCCTGCAGATACAACGGTTCGAGAGGCTGGGCAGCCCGTGCCGTCACCGTCGCCTCATCGAAACCGGCAGCCAGGCGCGCCAGCACGACTGCGTCGGGACGCACGGAGGTCACGTTCGTCAGTCCGAGCGGCACCAGTGCGTCATAGGTGAACCAGTCGCCACCGGCAGCGACCTCGGCGCGCGCCGCCCCGGCATCGAGCAGGCGGAGTTCCGCCACCGCACCGCCGGCGATGTCCGCCACATAATACTGGCCGCGACGGGCGTCGCCGAGCACCCGATAGGGCGTCGCCGCCGCGGTGACGAGGCTGGGCAGGCCGAAGACGGGCCAGCCACGCGCGAGGGCGATCGCCTGCGCGGCGGCGATGGCAATGCGTACGCCGGTGTAGGAACCCGGGCCGGTGCCGACCACGAGTCGGGCCGGCCCCGCGCCGAGAACCTGCAGCGCTTCGCCCAGCGGCGCGAACAGGCGGGCATTGTGTGAGCGCTCACTGGTGAAGGCAGCCTCATGCAGCACTTCGCCGTCGCGGACGACGGCGAGCACACCTCGCGGGCTGGAGAGATCGAGGGCGAGAACAGCAGTCATGGGGCGGCCTTCTCCATCACACGCCGGGAGCCGTCCGGCAAGGGTTCGAAGGCAAACCAGCGCGTCTGCGCGGGCAGCAGGCCGGGAAAGCGGTCGGCCCATTCGACGACCACGACGCCGGGTTCGTCCAGAATGTCATCCCAGCCGGCCGCCAGCACCGCCTCCGGTCGCTCATGCCGGTAAAAATCGAAGTGGAAGACCGGCAGGCGGCCGTCGCGGTACTCATGAACGAGGGTGAAGGTCGGGCTGGTGACGGCGGCCTGCGAGCCAAGCCCGGCAACAATGCCCTTGGCGGCCTGGGTTTTGCCGGCACCGAGCGGGCCGCAGAGGGCCACGACCGCGCCGGCGGTCAGCCCGGCGCCAAGCGCGTGCCCCCAGGCCCAGGTGTCTTCCGGAGTCGCCAGTTTCATGCGCGAAAATGATCCCACCCTCCCGCGGGTGCGGTGCTGCGCCGGGGCGTGTCGGTGAGCCGGCCGATGCAGGTCAGCGGCAGGCGCGGGAAGGCCTTGCGCCAGGCTGCCAGTGCCGCGGGCCGCACCCCGGGGGCGACCGCCAGCAGCAGTTCATAATCCTCGCCGTCGCCCCAGGCCTGGGCCGGGCTGCAGCCGGCCGTGCAGGGCAGCGCTTCCGGCTCCACCTCAAAGCCGAGGCCGGCGCCAGCGGCGAGACGCGGCAGATCCTTGGCGAGGCCGTCGCTGAGATCCATCATGGCGTGCACGGGCAGTCGCCGGGCCAGCCACTGCGCCTCAGCGAGACGGGGCTGGAAGCGCAGGTGACGTCCACTGAGCGAACCGCCGAGGCGGCCGGTGACAAAGAGTCGATCCCCGGCGCGCGCGCCATGCCGGCGCACCCAGCCCGTCGCCGGGGCGTCGCCGCTGAGGCTGACCGTGACGATGAGCTGGCCGCCGCGGGCGGTTTCGCCACCGACCACCGCCACCCCGTACTGGCGCGCCAGCGCGTGCAGACCGCGGTACAAGTCGAGCACCTGCCGCACCGGCGTGGTCGGCGGTGCGATGAGGGTGACCAGGGCGTGGCGTGGCGTGGCCGCCATCGCGGCAAAATCGCTGAGCACGCGCGCAAGCGCCTTGCGTCCAATGAGAGGCGCGGGTGTGTCGGCGGTGAAATGCACGCCCTCGACGACGGTGTCGGTTTTCAGCAGCAGGTGCCGGCCCGGGCGCGGCGCGTGCACGACCGCACAGTCGTCGCCCGGTCCCTCGATGACGCCGGCACCGCTGCGGCGGCCTCGGACGAGGCGGCGGATGAGTTCGTCCTCGCCGATGTCGGCCAGGGTCTTCATGCGGTGGCCTCCGGAAACAGCAGGAGCAGCGCAAGGCTGGTCAGATTAAACAGGGCGTGCATGAGCATGGGCACGAGCAGGCTGCCGCTGAGTTCGTAGGCCGCGCAGAGCAGCAGGGCGAGCACGGCGAGCGGCAGCAGGCTGCCGACATGAAAGTGCACGACGGCGAACAGCAGCGCCGAGCAGAGGGCGGCGAACCAGGCATCGGTGAAGCGCTTGATGACACCGTAGATGAAGCCGCGGAAGAGCAGTTCCTCGACGAGTGGTGCGACGACGACCGCGGCGACCACGAGCACGATGCGGGCGGCGGCATCGCCCGAGTCGCGGAAGGCGCGCACGGCATCCTGGGCTTGAAGATCGGGCCAGAAGGACTGCAGCCAGTCGTTGGCGCCCCAGGCGACCCCGTTGACCACGAGCAGCAGCGGCAGCATGAGCAGCAGGGCCAGGCCGACGACCCGCAGCGGCCCGAGCCGGCGCACGCCGAAAAGTTCGGCGGCATGCAGGCCGCGCACGCCGCCCAGATAAAACAGCAGCAGGGCGGCGGCAAACAG
>JAEYYS010000208.1 GCA_023428335.1 Verrucomicrobiota bacterium
CCAGCCGCGTCTCGGAGAACAGGCAGCGCACCTGCGGGTAGCGCGCGGTCACCGCGTCACGCAGGGCCAAGTTGCCGGCATCGACATGGACCAGGATCTCGGCCGGGGCCGGCTCGCAGGCGAGCAGGCGGTCGAGCGTGCGCGCCAGCAGATCGAACCGCGCATGCGTCGGCACGATGGCACTGAAGCGGGGACTGGCGCTGGACTCGCTCATGACAGAACCCGACGATCATCCCGCGGCCGGCAGGGGCACCCGCGCCGGCGGCCGGCGGCCATGCCGCTGCACCAGCGGCTGCAGCCGCGGCAGCAGGGCCAGACCGTAGAGGGCGAAGAGCAGGATGTTGGCCGTGTGGTTGACCACCAACTGCATGGTCATGTAGGGGACGGACAGCAGGACCGCCGACAGGGCCAGGGACTTCTGCAGGGGGCGCTGGGCCTCGACATAACAGCGCCAGCAGAGCCAGATCAGGAACAGCCGCAGCGCATACCAGGCCGTAAAGCCGAACAAACCGACCTCCATCCAGACCTGTCCGGACTCGGACTCGACCGCCACGGCCTCCTCCTTGGGGCCCTCGATCTGCAGGAAGTTTTTCAAGGCGCCCGTCGCCGGGTGGGTCAAACCTAAACCATACCCGAAGAACCCGGCCTTTTCCACCGCATACGACATGGCCCTGTAGGGGTGTTCGATGGCGCGTTCGTAAAAGGTGTCGCCAGCGGTCATGGCGCGCGCCGACATGTGAAAGTAGGCGTCGTAAAACAGGTAGCTGATCATCAAAGCTCCGGCCGCCATCGCCCCCATCAGAATCGTCTTGAAGTAGGTGCCCACACCGATCCGGCCAGCAAAGGCCGGCAGAGCCATGCCGGCAATGACAAAACCGGCAACCACAATCGCTGCACGGGAACCGCCCATCAGGGCATTCACCGCGAGCAGCGGCAGCACGACGCCCGCGAATAGCCACTTCCAGCGGGTTTCACGCACCGTCAGCAGCACCAGGCAGAGCGTGATGAAAAAGACCACAAAGGTCGTGTGACCCGTGATGTAGGAGAAGGTGCCGGTGATCCGCGCGCGTTCCATGCCGAAACCAAAACCTGACGCCCCCAATTCCGAACCCTCGCGCTGAGCATAGACGTTCAGGATGCTGGTGGCTCCGGCCTGCCACTGCACCAAGCCCAGCAAACAGATCGGCAGAGCGATCAGGGCAAACCAGGTCAACTGCCGGATCATCTCCTGCTCCGTGCGGAACAGGTAGGGCATCATGAAGACCAGCGGCAGGTAGTAGAAGTAGACCTTCAGACCGAACGCACTCAGAAATACCGAATCGATGTTCGGGTTGAACGCCCCAAGTCCGACTACGACGCAGAGCAGGACGATAACAAAACCCGGGATTCGCAATCGGTAGGCACGCACGTCGAGGTCGGGCGACAGGAAAAACTTCACGTAGGCACCAAACAGGAACACGTCCTTGAGGAAGTACACCAACTCCTGCCCCTGCGGGAAGGCCCACTTGCGGATGGCGCCCTCCAGCAGCGCCGTGACCAGAGCCACCTTCACCGCCGCCCGCCAGTAGTTGAAACTCCACAGGACAATGACGACCGAGGCCGCCGCCCCGATCATGAGCAGGGTTTTCTTGGGCAATGTCGCCGCCAGCAATAGGGTCTCAGTCATGTCAGGAAAGGGGGTTCAAACATCAGCAAACGGCTTCCACGCGATGGCGTCCATGCCAAATTCTTCAACCCGGTAGCCGTTTGCACGCAGTTTCGCAGCCACGGCCTCATGCAAATCCCCCAGATGGGCGATTTCAAAAGCAATCAACCAAGCCCCGGCCCTCCGATAGTCCATGCCAAGGAGAATCTGCGCCTCGGCGCCTTCCACATCAAGGAACAGGCAATCCACCGACCTCAGACCGTATTTTTCCAACAAGGCCTCGACCGTGGTAGCCGGCACCTCGAGCTCTCGCATGCCCGCCACACCATGCCGCGAAAGATGCTCTCGATCCAGACTGGCCACAGCGCTGCGCTCCTCCGACTCCGGCACATGCAGGATGAGGCTTTGTCCATCATAGGCCACAGCCAGCGTCTCAAAGAACAGGTTCTTCCGGTGCCGATAATTTTTCCGCAACTGCGCCGCCAGCCAGGGCAGAGGCTCGACGAGCACACCGACTCCCCGTGATTCCAGGATGAACTCCCGGTAGGGATCGAGTGAGATCCCATCATTGGCGCCCAGCTGCAGGAAGCTGAAATCCTTGCGGGCCCCGAGAAGTTCCCTCAAGCGTGCGCCGAAGGGAGTCGTGATGCCCAGCTTACGCTTGGCCTTCTTGAGAACATCGTAAAGCTTGACGGGAAGATGTCGGCTCCAGTTCATGGGAATCCTTTTTGAAAGCGTCGCCCGCTCCACAGGTGTGCGTCAGCGCTGCACCACGCGATGGACCAGACGATGCAGCACCGCCTCATACGCCGCGACCACCGCCCCGGCCCGATGCCGCGCCAGGTGCGCCGCCACCGCCGCCGGATCCGGTCGAGGCACCGCCTCAATCGCGTGAGCCAGGGACTCGGCATCGCCCGAAACGAAGACGCCACCACAGGGTCCCACCGCCTCCGGCAGACCACCGCCATCAGAAGCCACCACCGCGCAACCGCTGGCCGCGCCCTCCAGAGCAACGATGCCAAAGGGCTCGGCCCAGCGCGAAGGCACCACCAGCACACGATGGGCATTCATCAGGCGCGCCAATTCCTCGCCGCGCTTCGGGCCGGTGAAGGTGACGCGATCCGCCACCTTCCACTCCTCCGCCCGCCAAACCAGGGCCGCCGCTTCCGGGCCGTCGCCAATGATCGTCAGACGTCGCCCGGGCAAGCGGGTCAGCGCCTGCAGCAGCAAATCCGCTCCCTTGTCGGAGACCAGGCGACCGACAAACAGCAGGTCGCGGTTGCGCGGAACCTCCGGTCGCAAACGGAACAGGGCATCGTCATAGGGATTCGGAATCACGTCATGCGCCAGGCCGAGGTCGCGACCGATGGCCGTGCTGCAGGTGACATTGCGGACGAAGCGACAGGCCAGCCGCTTCAAGCGGGTTGGCCAGGTCATCGGCGCGTCGCCCGCCTCGCGCAGCCAGGTCTGGTGACTGACCAGCAGGGGCTTGCGCGTCAGGCTCCAGGGCAGCAGGCCCTTGAGACTGATCTGCGCCTGCACCACGGCATCGGCCCAGCCCAGCCAGTAAGCCTTGGCAAAAAACGAGGCGCCACGCACGACCCGGAAGGAAAAGGGCTCAGCCACCCCGGGCTCAAGCTCCGACTCGCACAGCACCACGACGTCATGCCCGCGCGCCTGCAGGCCGCCGGCCAGCATCGCCGCAAAGGCTTCCAACCCGCCGATCATCGGGTAAAAGGCCGGGGAATGAACCACGATTTTCATACAGTCGCCCTCACACTGCGTGTGGGGTTTGCCAACATGTCACTCGGAGAGTGACGGCCACTTTCCAGATACGCTCGCGCCGTCGCTGCCAGCGAATGCCCCTCATACCAGCGACGCAGCTCGGTCTGCACGGTCGCCAGTTCCGCCCCCTGCCCGACCGCGCCGGCGGCGAGGTAGTGTCGCCCCTCCTCCAGACCCTCGGACAAGCGACCGCGACCGCGCGTCAGCAGGGGCACGACGCCGAAGGCCGCATAGGCGGCGAGCACGCCGGACTTGCCGAGGAAGTCCGGGTTGTACTCCAGCACCCCGCAGCGAGCGGCGCGCAGTTCCGCCGCCATCGCCTCCGGCTCCAGCACGCCCGTCTGGCGCACAGCATGCCGCTCGGCCAACGCCGCCGGCACCTGCAGTGGATGACTGACCACGACGAGCTCGTTCAGTTGCAACTGCGTCATCGCCGACTCGACCTGTGGCCAAAAGCCGGTCGGCCGCGGCGGGCCGCCACCAAACAGCAGCAGCCGCGCCGGCCGCGCCTCTGACGGCAGCGGATCGACCGCCTCGCCAAAGTTCAAGAACACGGGTCGCACCGTCACCGGCACCGACACCCGCGCGCGCAGCCACTCGGCCGAAGCCTCGCGATTCGTGAACACGGCGTCGCTCAGTCGCGCCAGACCCGCGGCGACGCGCCGCTGCAGCGGCGACATCCAGAAGGCGCTCGTCCAGGGCGGACCACCGGCATAGAGTTCATGAAACATCGTCAGCAGTCGGACCCCCGGGCACTCACGCCGCAGGCGCCGCAAGTCGCGCAGCAACGCCAGCGGCGCGCCGCGCCGCGCATACCCATACC
>JAEYYS010000273.1 GCA_023428335.1 Verrucomicrobiota bacterium
GGATCGGGGAGCGGCAGGCGTGCGACGTTCTTAGCTTCCCAAGCCGGTCATGAACCGCTGATGGGACGCTGATGCTGAGGGAAAGGGGGAGGGGCCAGCACTGTAGGCGGGGGCATTGACCCCGCTGGTCGGCCCAAGGTTGTTGAGTGGGATTCCCGGAGCGCGAGAGTGCCGGAGGTCACTCGCTGGCACCGTGGGATCGGTTTCCAACCGATCCTGCTGCGGTTGAAAACCGCAGCCACGGAAAGCGGTCTGGTGCGTCTTTCTCTTGACGGGATTCCCGATGTCGAAGAGCCTCTCCCCATGCCAGCATTCCGGGAACGACGTCGGCCCATCCGGGGGGTGTCATGCAAGCCTCTGTGTGTCAGAACGGTTCGGACGCACGGCTGAATGATACAGTTCGGCTAACCACAACAAGCGATGCAACGGCCTTTGAGCAGGTTAAGACCTGATGTGCGGCGAGACTGGGTTCTCGAAGTAATTTGCATCAGCATCTTTGTGCTGCTTGCAATCTATACTGCACACATGATTTACCATGACAGTCATGTGGACAGCACGACTTATTCGAACCGCTCTTTGGCGTTTCCAGCAGCGGGATTCTCTTTTGTGCTCACGAGCTATTTGGCCGCTCGTCTTGCCTCGATTTCCAGCTTGATCCGCATCTTGTTCTGGCCCGTCGCCTTCTTCGCAGGTTACCTGATAATCGGCTTGCTCCTCATCTTCCTGAATCAAGTGTTTTGATTGTTCATGATGAAGGCCGCCTGCGCGCAGGTGCCGTGGCTTGCCATGGAGGCAGACGGAAAAGGGTCTCACGCCAAGGCGCAAAGCCACGAAGAGGGCCGCTATCTTCTCCTCCCTTTGCGCCTTGGCGTGAGTCCTCCTCACTCCAGCAGCGCCCGCAAAAACGGGGCGGTGCGGCTGGTTTTGTGTTGGGCGACCTGTTCCGGGGTGCCGGCGGCGACGAGGCGGCCGCCTTCGGCGCCGGCTTCGGGGCCGATGTCGATGAGGTAGTCGGCCTCGGCGAAGAGGTCGGGGGGGTGCTCGATGACAACGACGGTGTGGCCGTCGTCGACGAGGCGGTGCAGGATGTCGAGCAGGCGGGCGACGTCGGCGATGTGCAGGCCGATGGTGGGTTCCTCGATGAGGTAGAGGTTCTTCTTCGGGTTGCTCAGGCCGCGCAGCTTTTCGGTGGCGCTGCGGCTGACACCGCCGCTGAGTTCGCTGACGAGCTTGAGTCGCTGCGCCTCGCCGCCGCTGAGGGTGGGGCTGGGCTGGCCGAGCTGCAGGTAGCCGAGGCCGGTGTCGGCGAGCAGTTGCAGGGGGCGGGCGAGCCGGGGTTGGTCGGCAAAGAACTCGGCAGCCTCGGCGATGCTCAGGCGCAGGACATCGCCGATGTGCTTGCCGTTGAACTCGATCTCGAGGGTGGCGCGGTTGTAGCGCAGGCCCTGGCAGGTCTCGCAGTGGACGCGGGTCGAGGGCAGGAAGTTCATCTCCACCTTGATGACACCGTTGCCGCCGCAGGCCTCGCAGCGGCCGCCCTCGGTGTTGAAGGAGAAGCGGCCGGCCTCGTAACCGCGCGCGCGGGCGGCGGGCAGCTGGGCGAAGAGTTTGCGGATCTCGTCCATCAGGCCGACGTAGGTGGCCGGGCAGGAGCGTGAGGTCTTGCCGATGGGCGACTGATCCACTTCATACACCGAGGCGAACTGGCTGGCGCCGCGGACGCTTTTCCAGGGCTGCTCGGCGCCTTTCACCGCGCCCTTGCGACCGAGCGCGGCCTTGACGGCGGGATGCAGGACTTGGTGCAGCAGGGTGCTCTTGCCGCTGCCGCTGACGCCGGTGATGACGGTCAGGCGGCCGGTCGGCACGCGCACGTCGATGTTCTTGAGGTTGTTGGCGCAGGCGCCTTCGATGATCAGCCAGGCCTCGCTTTTCTTCACCGGCGGCAGCGGCCGGCGCTGGCCGCGCAGGGGGTGTTGCATCGGCTCGCGCAGGCTGCGGCCGGTGACGCTGCGCTCGTTCTTGAGCAGCTGCGGGAGGTCGCCGCGGGCGATGACCTCGCCGCCGAAGCGACCGGCCCCGGGGCCGAGGTCGATGATGGTGTCGGCCCGGCGCATGGTGTCGTCGTCATGCTCGACGACGAGCAGGGAATTGCCCTTGTCGCGCAGGGCGGCGAGGGTGTCGAGCAGGCGGACGTTGTCGCGCGGGTGCAGGCCGATGGTGGGTTCATCGAGCACGTACAGCACGCCGCGCAGGTTCGAGCCGAGCTGGGCGGCGAGGCGGATGCGCTGGGCTTCGCCGCCGCTGAGGGTGTCGGCGCTGCGGTCGAGCTGCAGGTAGCCGAGGCCGACCTCGCCCATGAAGTGCAGTCGCTGGTCGATCTCCTGCAGGATGTCGCGGGCGATGACCGCTTCGGTGCCGTCGAACTTCAGGCGGGCAAGGCGGGCGGCGGCGTCGCCGGCGGCCAGGCCGTTGATCTCCTGGATGCGCTGGCCCTGCAGGCGCACGGCGCGGGCGGTGGCATTCAGGCGGGTGCCGGCGCAGGTGCGGCAGACGCGGCGTTCGCCGTCCTCCTCGTCGTCGTCGCTGCGCGCCAGGCGTCGTTCCTCCTCGAGTTCGGCTTCCAGTCGCGACATGTCGCCGCGGTGCGGGGTGGCGCCGTGTTCGGCGACCTCGAAGCCGAAGCCGCGGCAGGACGGGCACCAGCCGTGCGGGCTGTTGAAGGAGAACAGGCGCGGGTCGAGTTCCTCGAACGACAGCTCGCACTGCGGGCAGCTCATCTCCGTGCTCAGCACGCGCGCGGCTTCGCCGGCGGCGAGCAGCTTCACCGTGCCCTTGCCGAGCTTGAGCGCCTTTTCCAGGAGCGGGCGCAGCTCGAGTTCGGCGGTGTTTTTGGCCAGCTCGGCGACCACGGCATCGATGCTGTGTTCCTTGAAGCGGGCGAGCTTTTTGAAGTTCTCCGTGGCGCGGAATTCGCCATCGACGAGCAGGGTCGCGATGCCCTGCTTGCGCGCGGCCTCGGCGACCTCGGTGTGGAAGCCCTTGCGCGCCTTGACGAGCGGGGCCAGCAGCTTGACCGGGCCTTTTTTCAGGCGCGCCGCGATGGCGGTGGTGATGGCACTGACGCTTTGCTTCTGCACCGGCACATCGCAGCGCGGGCAGAACTGGGTGCCCAGCTTGGCGAAGAGCAGGCGCAGGAAGTGCCAGGTCTCGGTGACGGTGGCCACCGTGCTCTTGCCGCCGCCGCGCGAGATGCGCTGCTCGATGGCCACGGTTGGGGGCACGCCGGTGATGAGATCGACGTCGGGTTTCTCCATCTGCTCGACGAAGGTGCGTGCGTACACCGACATGCTGTCGAGGAAACGGCGCTGGCCCTCGGCGAAGACGAGATCAAAGACGAGCGAGGACTTGCCCGAGCCGCTGAGGCCGGTGACCACGACGAACTCGTCGCGCGGGATGTCGAGCGAGAGGTTCTTCAGGTTGTGCTCGCGGGCGCCGCGGATGGCGATGACGTTGGCCGAGGCGGGCTGAGTGGCGGCGTAGCGGGCCGGCAGCTCGCGCAGGGTGGCGGGCGCGGCGAACTTCTCGGTGAGGTGGCGACCCGTCCACGATTCGGAGCAGCGCGCCAGTTCCTCGGGCGTGCCGGCGAAGACGAGGCGACCACCACCGGCACCGGCTTCGGGGCCGAGGTCGAGCACCCAGTCGGCGCATTGGATGACGTCGAGGTTGTGCTCGATGACGACCAGGCTGGCACCGCCGTCGACGAGGCGCTGGAGCAGTTTCAGCAGCAGCGCGATGTCGTCGAAGTGCAGGCCGGTAGTGGGTTCATCGAGCAGCAGCAGGTCGGTGCCGGCACCGCCGCTGGCGGGCGCACTGAGCAGGTGACCGACGAGTTTCAAGCGCTGGGCCTCGCCACCGGAGAGGGTGTTGAGGGGCTGACCGACCCGCAGGTAGCCGAGCCCGGCCTCGCTGAGCACGGCGAGGGCCTCGGCGACGCTGTGGAAGCGTTTCGCCTGCGCCTTGCTGGCATCGCCCGACGAGGCGCGGCACCAGGCCACGGCCTCGTCGAGGGGCATTTCCAGGACGTCGTGGATGGTCTTGCCGGCGAGACGGATCTTCAGCGCGTGCGGCTGGTAGCGACGGCCCTCGCACTCGGGGCAGGTGACGAAGAGATCGCTAAGGAACTGCATCTCGATCTTCTCGTAGCCGGTACCGCCGCAGCGTTCGCAGCGGCCCTCGCCGGAGTTGAAGGAGAAGAAGCCCGGCGTGATGCCGAGCGCGCGGCCGTCGTCGCTGTCGGCAAACAGCGCGCGCAGGCCGTCGAAGGCGCCGACGTAGACGGCGGGCGTGCTGCGCGGCGTGCGCGCTAGCGGTGACTGATCGACGAGTACCACCTCGCGCAGTTGCTCGTGACCGCTGATCGAGCGCACGCGCCCGGGTTCATCCTCGCAGGTCTCGCCGCGCAGGCGCTGCAGGTTGCGATACAGCACCTCGTGAATGAGCGTGCTCTTGCCGGAGCCGGAGACGCCGGTGACGCAGCAGAAGACGCCGAGCGGCAGGTCGAGATCGAGGTTCTGCAGGTTGTTCTGGCGGGCGCCACGTACGCGCAGCAGGGGCGTGCTGCTGGCCGAGGAAGCCTTCGCCGCCTTCTTGCCGCGCGCGGCCTTGGGCGCGGTCGCGCTGGTTTCACCGACGACAATGGGACGTCGCTGCGCCGGCAGCGGGATGGTCTTGCGGCCGGTCAGGTAGTCGGCGGTGAGCGAGGTCTTCGCCTTGGCGAGGCCGGCGAGCGGGCCGCTGTAAACGAGGCGACCGCCGTCGCCGCCGCGGCCGGGGCCGATTTCGACGACGTGATCGGCGGCGCGCATGACCGCCTCCTCGTGTTCGACGACGAGCAGCGTGTTGCGCTTGTCGCGCAGGCCTTCCATGACGCCGATGAGGCGGCCGATGTCGCGCGGGTGCAGGCCGATGCTGGGTTCATCGAGCACGAAGAGCGTGTTCACCAGCGAGGCACCGAGGCAGGTGGTGAGGTTGACGCGCTGCAGCTCGCCACCGCTGAGCGTGCGGGTTTGGCGATCGAGATGCAGGTAACCGAGGCCGGCGCGGTCGAGGTAGCTGAGGCGGGCGGCGATCTCGTCGCGCAGCAGGGTCGCGGCGTGGTCGGCGGCCGGGGGCGTCAGGTTCTGCACGAAGGGCAGCAGGTCGGTGACCGGCAGGTGCCAGAGGTCGGCGAGGCTGCGACCGGCGACGCGGAAGTGGCCGGCCTCCGGCTTCAGGCGACCGCCGTTGCATTCGCTGCAGGTCGTGTAGGCGCGGAAGCGGCTGAGGAAGATGCGCACGTGCATCTTGTAGGCGCGCGCCTCCAGCCATTTGAAGAAGCCGCGCACGCCGTACCACAGGCCGCGTTTCCAGGCCTTCTCGGGGTCGGGATCCTCGCCCTCGATGATCCAGCGCTGCTGGTCGGCCGGCAGGTCGAGGAAGGGCGTGTCGAGATCGACGCCGCGCTTGCGGGCCGCGCGCTCGAGATCGTCCTGGCTTTCGCTGTAGGTGCTGCCGGCGAAGGCGCGCACCAGCCCCTCGCGGATGCTCAGGCTCTCGTCGGGCATGGCCTTGCGGATGTCGAGACCGAGCGTGCGACCAAACCCCTTGCAAGCCGGGCAGGCGCCGACCGGGCTGTTGAAGCTGAACAAACCGGCTGTCGGCGCCGGCAGCTTCAGGTCGCAGTCGGCGCAGCGCCAGTCGGTCGAAAACTGTCGCACCAAGTCACCGGGGTCGAGCACCGCGGCGAGTTCGCCCTTGCCGAGACGGAGCGCGGCTTCGACCGCTTCGGTGACACGCGCACGCTGGTTGGCGGCGAGGCTGACGCGGTCCTGCACGACGAAGACCTGGGCCGGCAGTTTTTTGCCGCCGAGGTCGGCGGGTTCATCGGTGCGCAGCAGCTCGCCGTAGAGACGCACGCGCAGGTAGCCCTGGCTTTGCAGGAAGGGGAAGAAGTCGCCGGGCGTGGTGCCTGCCGGCACCGGTACGTGGAAACCGATGAGCGCGCGCTGGCCGGCGTGGTCGGTGAGCAGGGAGTGCACGATGCTCTCCGCGGTTTCGGGTCGCACCGGCCGACCGCAGCCCGGGCAGGCGGCTTCGGCGAGGCGCGGGAAGAGCAGCTTCAGGTAGTCGTTGATCTCGGTGATCGTGCCCACCGTGCTACGGGTCGAGCGCATCGAATTGACCTGCTCGATGGCGATGGCCGGCGGGATGCCGTGGATGGCATCGACCTTGGGCTTGTCCATGCGCTCGAAGAACTGGCGCGTGTAGGGCGAGAAGGTCTCGACGTAGCGGCGCTGGCCCTCGGCGTAGATGGTGTCGTAGGCGAGCGAGGACTTGCCCGAGCCGCTCGGGCCGGTGACCACGCAGAGCTTGCCGAGCGGCAGGTCGAGGTCGATCCCCTGCAGGTTGTTTTGCCGGGCGCCGCGGATCTGGATGACGTCGGCGAGCGCGGGGGGGCGCGGGGAAGGGGCGGCGGGCTTTTTCGGCATGGGGCAAGGGAACCTGGAGA
>JAEYYS010000289.1 GCA_023428335.1 Verrucomicrobiota bacterium
GCACCAGGGTGCCGCCGGGCTTGAGCGCCCGATGCAGGGTGGCCAGGCTGGCCTGGGGGAACTCGAAGTGGTGGTAGACGTCGCAGATGAAGGCGAGATCAATGCTTGCCTCAGGCAGTTCCACGCTCTTCTCCGTGCACAGGATGGTCTGCACGTTCGCCGCGCTCGCCCTGGCCGCACGGGCGCGGATGTGTTCGAGGAAGTTTTTGGCGATCTCGACCGCGTACACCCGGCCCTGCGGCCCCACCGCCTGCGCGAACGGCAGGGTGAACAGGCCCGTGCCGGCACCGATGTCGGCCATCGCCATGCCCGGCTTCAGATCGAGGGCGGCCACGATCTTTTCGCGCTCATGATAGATCTCCCGGCTCTCCACCTCAAACTTCTGCGTCCATTCCTCGACCTTGAGGGCCGGATCGAGGAACTTGTCATTGATGCCGGGCTTGACACTCGCGTCCTGGGCAAAACAGGCGGCGGCGAAGAGCAGAGGAAGAAGAAAGCGCGCAATCATGGTTGTGGTTGTTGAGACGCGCGAGCCGGCGCCCCTCTTCCCGACAGCAACGCGGAAAATGGGACCGCCGCCCCGAGTTCAGGGTGCCGCCAGCGCCATCGAACCGCTTTCCGGATCCAAATCCCCCAGGGCGTTGCCGAGAAAGAAGCCCCAGCCACCCCGATTTCCGCCCTTCTGCAGCAGCACCCCTTGAAATGCCGGCAACTTCTTCGTCGGGTTGGCCCAGTTTGGGGTGAAACTGCCCTTCAAATGGCCGGTCTTGGCGTTGAGACTCAGACTGAATCCCGCATCCTTTCGGTCGATCTTGATCACTTTGCTGCCCACCACTTGAAAGGCCGTGACTTCAACCCCTGACACAAGGCCGCCCTCGGCAAACTCGAGTCTGGCATTGCCCGTCATGGATTCTGCTGCCGGCAGTTCCAGCAACTCTTGCACCGACAATACTCCGTCGAACTGGGCGCCCACGGGATCCAGCGACACCCCCTCCGGCCAGCCGGATCGATAGACCTGCACCTTGGTCGCCGGAGTCTGTGCCACCGCTCGGTACCAGAGCCAGTTCGTGCCGCTGACATCACTGTCCGCCGCCTCCGGATCGAAGCGCCATTCCCCGAGCAGACTGCCACCCCTCTGACTCGCCGGCGCACCGGGGGTCGGCAAAGCCACAAACATCGGACCGACATCACCCTCCACCAAGGCGCTGGCCGCCGTGATTTTGCTGCCATCGGCCAACACCCCCGCCAGCTTCAAGCCACCGCCCTTGGCCAGATGAAGGGCGGCATGACCTGTGCCTTGGGGAAATTCGCTCGCATCCCGAGCCGGTTCCTGCGCCTTGGCGGGAAAGACCGCGGTGTAATACCCCTTCGCCCCCCGAGCCTGATTCAACAGGCCCGCCGGCACCAGTTCCCCGCCTCCGTAAGCCACCGGTTTGGCCAAGCCGGCGCTCCAGCGCGCCTCCCCCACCCGGGCTTCGAACATCAACCCCGCCTCCGACCAACTTGCCGTCAACGTCATGGCAACGCTGGCGCCCTGCAGCGGCAGCGCCGTGAGCCGCTCCCGGCCTGCGTTGAACCAGACACTGCCATCGCCATGCAACACGCCACTGAAAGGCAGGCTCTTGCCATCGATCGAAACCTTGCCGCTCAGGCTGCCCTTGGTCGCCACCACGGCAGCCGTCACCATGCCCACCGCGGCATTGCCTGTGCCGGCATCCGGCATCAGCACCCCCAGGAACAGCGGCTTGGCTAGGGGCGGCAGAAAAGGATGCGCCTCTCCGGCCGGCACGACAAAGGGATTGGCAATAAAATGGGCGGTCAGATGCTCCACATCCTCCGCCGGCATGGTGAACTTCACGATGTGACCCGACACATCGGCACCGGCTGGCAGGCCACTCCAGTGACTGAACCAGTGACCAGCGTTGGCGACAGCGGTGACCTGCCATTGGCAGCCGGGCAGCACCACGTAGCCATACTCATGCCCCTCGGCCATCCAAATGGAATAGCTGATCCGCGCCATCTTGGCGGGAAGCACCTTGCGGGTGACATCTCCGCCCCAGTCTTCGGTCGGCGGGTAGGCCGCGCATAGTTTGAGCGAGTACCTCTGCTCAAAGGTGAAATGGCGGGTGACCGTGGTGCTGTTGCCGGCCAAATCGTGGGCGGTGATGACCAGGGTGTTCTCACCGGGAATGGGCTCAATCTCCTCGTAGAGTGACTTCTCGGTGACATCAACCCCACTCCGAAGATCATAAGCCAGGGGGCTGCCGCCGTTGAGGGAAATTTCGACCTGATCCATCAAGCCCGTATCATCGCGCAGATCCGCACGGAGCCAGATCGGCGAGACGTTGCTGACCACCGAATCCGCCAGGGGAAACTGCAGGTCAATCTCGGGCGGCACCTCATCCGTCAGCATGCCCGCCTGATGGATCTCGTGAGTGGCCGTGAACGAACCACTTGTGACCGTCAGGGTGGCGCGGCGCGGAGTGGGTTCGGCATTCGGCAAAACGTTGTAACGAAGGGTGCTGTCGTCAGGCCAGTTGACCGGATCTTCAATGCTAACCCACGCCTCCCCCTCACTGACGCTCCAGGACCAGAGATGCCCACCCGGCGTCACCCCAAGATCCTGCCAGCCGCCCGCCGCAGACACAACACGTTGGGCCGGTTCAACGTTCAGGGACACAGGCGCGGGCGCCTCGGCCCGCAGGCTTTCGCCAGCTGCGAGTTCTGTACTCACACCGGTCCAGGCGTTCTCAAATACCACCGCGCCGCAGATCACCTCAACCTCAACTTCGATCCTCGTTCCGTTCTCAATGACCTCGACAGAGAACTCCGTCCCGCGGATGCCGAGAACGCCCAGCGGCGTGTCCAACGTCACGTCATCAGGATCTCGCTCGCCGATGAAGCCACTCGTCCACACGAACAAACCCCGGAGGAAACTGAAATGGGATTGATTATGGGGCGTGTTCTCACCCGTGAAGGGTTCGTAGAAATACTCATCGATCTCGATCTTGGAATTTTCACTGATCGAGATTCTTGTTTCGTCAATAAGAGCGAGTTCCACCGCATCCGCCCCTCCCGTTTCGATGATGTCTCCCGAATAAACCACGTCCCCGGTTTTCAGCGGAATGCCAACCCCGTTGCGGGTGACCGTCGGCGAACCGGTGACCGACTCCGCGGAACCCACCGGCCACTCGTCCTGCAGATCGGAATCAAAGACGTAGGCAGCGCCAGAGTCAGCGAAACTGCTATCCTCCTGGTCGCCATTGGTGCCGTTGGGGGCACCGTCCTCCTGAAGGGCTCCAACAACGAGAGTGTCGCCGAAAATCGCCACCGATGACCCAAACGAATCGTGCGCACCGGTGTTGCTGCTTTTCAGATAAGCCCGCTGCCTCCACCGACCGGCAGCATTGCGCATGAAAGCATAAGCCGCACCCGAATCAATCGCGCTGTTGTCCGCTTGATTGCCATTGACGCCACTGGCAGCGCTGTCTTCCTGAACTGCACCCACGAGAATCGTGTGCCCGTCGATTGCCACAGAACTGCCAAAAAGATCACCGTCATGCAAATTGCCCGCATTGCTGGCTCTGAGGCAGTCCCGCTGAATCCAGGCAACGCCGCTGCGCTCAAACACAAAGGCGACGCCGTCGATGTCCTCATCCTCAACCCTGTAGGAAGGAGCACCAACGACAATCATATCATCGCATATCGCCACGGAACTGTTGGAAAAAGAACCTCCAGCCCCGTTCACGCTGGCTTTCAGCATGGCCTGCTGAAACCAGCCACCGCCCTCACCTCGCGCAAAGACATATCCTGCCGCGGCGTAGTCCGGGTAGCCACCGTCCGTGAAATGGGCGAAGTGGCCCATGCCCAGAGAACCAACAATGATGTGCTCGCTGGAAAGCGCCACGGAGCGACCAAAAAAAAATTCGTAGTTGCTGTCCGCCTTGAGATAGGCCCGCTGGCTCCAGGTCGAGCCATTGCGAGTGAACACGTAGGCCGAACCAGAGATGGATTGTTCATTGTTCGTCTGATCCCCATTGACGCCAGTGGCGGCACTGTCTTCCGAAGGCGCACCCACAACGATGGTGCCGCCTGAAATCGCCACCGAGAAGCCGAAATTGTCCGCCGCCTCCGTGTTGCTTGCCTTGAGATAGGCCTGCTGTGACCAGTGGCCGCTGCCGTCGCGCGTGAACACGTAGGCCGCGCCGGATTCGCCGGCCGTATTGTCCACCTGATCGCCGTTGACGCCGGTGGCGGCACTGTCTTCAAAGGGTGCACCCACAACGATGGTGTCGCCTGAAATCGCCACCGAATAGCCGAAGCCATCGCCGGTGCCGGTGTTGCTGGCTTTGAGATAGGCCTGCTGAGACCAGTTGCCGCTGCCATCGCGCGTGAAGACGTAGGCAGTGCCGCTGTGAGCCCGCTGATATTCATTGACACCAACGGCAGCACTGTCTTGCCGATAAGCGCCGATAACGAGTGTATCCCCCGAAATCGCCATCGAACAGCCGAAATTGTCCTCATCCGCGCTGTATCCGGACGAGCCATAGAATGGCAGGCTTTCGTATTCGGCGTTGTTGGCCTTGAGGTACGCCTGCTGCTGAACCGTTTGAGCGTGGGCGCTGGCAGCCAAAAGACCAACAAGAGAGACAAGCAGGCGTTGGGACCAAGCGTTCATGCAATAACGGGCTGGCAGAGAACGAACTCAAAGACGGCGTGTTTCTTTCATACCGAAAAGGGCCTTCAGACACAATCCTCAATTCTGCGAACCCCTTCATGCCAGTTCGACCCCACCTGCAACAACCTTCCCAGAAAGCTCCTGGGCTTCGAAAGTATCGAGCAGGATCATGACAAATATGGACGGCAGATCCTTCATGGCAGTGGAGCGCGGAGACCGGCTCATTCAATCCTGTCTCGGCGGGTGACCTGCGCATGGCACTCCTGCACCGGCTGCAGGAGGAAATCCTGCAGACCGTCCAGAAACGTGATCAGGCCCAAACCGAACTCGCCGTCGTGAAGTCCTGCCTCTATGATGCAGCCCCCGCATGAACCGCTTCCAGCAAAAACTCGCCGAGCACGCCATGCCGCTCAGCCGCGGCGCCTTCCAGACGCTGCAGATCAATGTCGGCCGCAAGTGCAACCAGACCTGCGCACACTGCCATGTCGACGCCGGTCCGCAGCGCACCGAGATGATGGACACGGCAACGGCGCGGCGGGTGGGTGCATGGATCCGCGAGCACCGACCGGCCATCGTCGACATCACCGGCGGCGCCCCGGAATTGAGCGAGCACTTCCGCTATTTCGTCGAGACCGCCCGCGCGGTCGGCGCCCATGTCATCGACCGCAACAACCTCACCATCCTCACCACGCCAGCGCACGCCAACCTGCCGGAATTTCTTGCCCGGCATGAGGTCGAGGTGGTCGCCTCCCTGCCCTGTTACCTGGAGGAAAACGTCGACGAGCAGCGCGGCGATGGCGTCTTCGCCAAAAGCCTCGCCGGCCTGCGCAAGCTCAACGCCGTCGGCTACGGCACGACACTGCCGCTCACCCTCGTCTACAACCCCATCGGCCCGAAGCTGCCGCCCGATCAGGCGGAGCTGGAGGCCGACTACAAGGCAGAGCTGGCCAAACGCCACGGCATCGTCTTCACCCGTCTGTTCACCATCACCAACCAGCCCATCGCCCGTTTCGCGGCGCAACTGCGCGCCACCGGCCAGTGGGACGCCTACCTCGATCTGCTCGCCAACAACTTCAATCCGGGCACGGTCGACCACCTGATGTGCCGCAGCACCCTCAACATCGGCTGGCGCGGCGAGGTCTTCGACTGCGATTTCAACCAGATGCTCGGCCTGCAACTGGGCGACGACCGGGAACTGTTTCTCTGGGACGTGAGCCCGCAGAACCTGGCCCGGCAACCCATCCGCACCGGCAATCACTGCCTCGCCTGCACCGCCGGCGCCGGCAGCAGTTGCGGCGGCTCACTCGCGTGACTAGGCTGCGTCCATGAAGCAAACCACCCTGCTCCTGCTCTGCCTGTCGCTCGTCGCCTGCGCGGGCCTGCTCGCCCGCCACCGCATGCTGGCGGCCGATCGCAAGCTCAGCGATGTCGCAAGCCTCGCCGCCGCGGGTCGCTGGACCGAGGCACAGGCGCGCGCCGAGGGCCTGAAGGGCAGCGTCGTCCAGGCCGTGCTCAGTCGCCCCGTGCAAAAGCGGCCCGATGGCCAAACCGTTGACCTGCGTCCCGTGCTGTCCGCCTGGGAAAGCCAGTGGCGGCAACTGGCTCAAGCCCTGATCGAGCACCACCCCGCGCGCACCGAGGCAACGCTCACCGCACTGCGCCAGCAATGCGTCAACTGTCACCTCGTCCTCGGCCGCCCTGACATCAAGGTGACCGGCGCACCCTGATGAAGGCAATCGAATCACCCGTTTTATGTTTGCCCTGTCCCTGCTCGCCGCCACCCTCGCCGCACTCGGCACTCCGGCCGACTGGCATTCACTGCAATTCCGTCGCATCCCGCCGGTCGAAACCCAGCTGACGGAAGGCCGGCTGACCTTGAAGGTGCAGAGTTCCGCCGGCGGACTGGTGCGACAACTGCCCAAGGGCACCCGGGTGCAATCGCTCATCGTCACCGGCAGCGTGCAGGGTGAGTTGAAGGTCGACGCGGATCGACTCTGGCAAAAGGGCCATGAGGATGCCTACCTGCGCGTCGGACTCATCGTCGCCGGCGGGCGTCCCCTTGGCACGCTGGAGCGGCTCATGGCGCCGGCCTGGATCGTCACGATGGACGAGGTGCTGTGCGCCGATGGCCGTGCCCCCTCGGCGATCCACAATCAGCTGCTGGTGCCGCATGCCGCGTGGATTGGCCAACAGCGACCGAATCCACACATGGCACAGCTCGTCGACCACATGGTTGCCACGCCGGATGCGAACGGTCGCTTCACGATGCGGGTCGATCTGCCGAAGCCGCTGGTGTTGGTCGGTCTCTGGCTGATGGCCGACGGCGATGACAGCGGCTCGACCTTCACGGTGACGGTGGATTCCCTCGAACTCAGCGCGCCATGAGCCTCGCCGAACTCAAACCCTGGCTCGCCTTTGGCCTGCTGGCCGCCCTGCTGCTCTGGGAAACGGCGGCGCCCTTTTTTCTCTTCCCCAAGGGTCGCGCCCGCCTGGCGCACGGCAGCAAAAACCTGCTGCTCGGCATCAGCAACGGCCTGCTCAGTTCGCTCGGTTTCGCCGGTCTGTGGTGGTGGGCGGCGGCAACCTCCGCGCAGCACCATTTCGGCCTGCTGCATTACCTGCCCTGGCCCGCGGCCGTGGAAACGGCGCTCGCCGTGCTGCTACTCGACGCCTGGACCTATGCCTGGCACCGCCTCAACCACCGCATCCCCTTCCTCTGGCGCTTCCACCGAGTGCATCACTCCGACCCGCACATGGACGTGACCACGGCGAACCGCTTTCACCTCGGCGAGATCGCCCTGTCCTCGCTGCTGCGCATGCCCCTGATCGCCCTGCTCGGCGTCCGGCTCGAACACCTGGCGCTCTATGAACTGCTGATGTTTGCCGTGGTACAGTTCCATCATGCCAACATCAGCCTGGGTGCGCGTGCCGACCGCCTGCTGAGCTGGATCATCGTCACGCCCTTCATGCACAAGATCCATCACTCGCGCTGGCAGCCGGAGACGGATTCCAACTACAGCGCCTTTTTGTCGGTCTGGGACCGACTCTTCCGCAGCTTTCGCACCACCTCCGATCCGGCCAGGCTGCAGCTCGGTCTCGATGCCTTTGCCGATGCCCGCAGTCAGACCCTGGTGGGACTGCTGACGACCCCGCTGGAATCCCCATCCGGCCGACATCTGCCAGCCTCCCCGCAGCCGTCCGAGTAGCAACGGCACAACACCGAGCTTCAGCTTCGTCCGCTCCAGTCGCCGGCGAAGCGATGCGCCAGCCGCAGTTTTTGCGCCACGCGCACGGAGATCACGAAGGGATAGAGCGGCGGCTCGCCAATGCTGTGGGAGATTTCATTGAGCACGACCGACAAACACATCCAGCGTTGCAGCCAGGCCAGGAACGCCCCGTCCTCCTCGGCGCTGGAGGCCAGCATGACCGGCAGGAACCCCGCCTCCACCGGCAGCATGACCAGCGGCACCGCCAGGTGTTTCACCTGGATGCCGAGGCTCTCGCAGGTTTCGAGGCCGTCGACGATCTGCAAATAGTGTGCCCAGGTTTCCGCCCAGTCCTCCCACGGGTGCGAGGCGGCGTAGGCCGAGATGAAATCCTGCTCCCAATCCGCGCGCGGGCCGCGCTGGTAATGCGTCTCCAGGGCGCCCGCGTAGTCCAGCCATTCATCGCCAAACCGTTCCCGGAACGCCACTCGCATCGGGTCCTCCCAGGCCAAGCCGGAGAGATGGCGTCGCCACAGGTAATGCGCGCTCTCATGACGAAAGTGGCCGAGCAGCGTGCGGCTGTTTTCGCCGAGCTGCTGGCGGTTGATCTGCCGGTAGGTGTCGTCGGCCTCCTCCAGGTTGACCGTGATCACGCCGTTGAGATGGCCGGTGGTGACCGACGGATTGCAAACCGTGCTGACGATGTCAAAGGCCAGGCCGTGCTCGGCGTCCTCCGCCTGCGAAGGCAGCCTCAGTCCCAGGCGCAGCAAGCTGTGCAGCAGCCGTCGCTTCGCCATCTCCATACGTGCCCAAAGCAGCAGGTTCCGGCTCGACGTCACATCCGGGATCGTGCGGTTCATGCGGCAGGCCGGGCAAAGCGTCTCGACGCCATCCGCCGGCAGCAGCCAGTTGCAGACGCCGTGCAGCGTGCCGTTGGCACAGAGCTTCACCGGACCGCCCGGGCGCACCGGCCTCATGCGGCCTGCGGCTGGATCATAACCCACCGCCTCGCCGCACCTCAGGCAGCGCGAGCTGCCGAAGAAAAGCACATTGCCGCATTCACAAATGAATTGTTCCATGACGTGGGTGCACTCCTGCGAGATCCTGCCAGCCATCGCCCCGATTCTCCCCCATGTCATGAGCGGGTTTGGCCTGCCCGGGCTTTTCTGCCATGCTTGAGGTCGCCAACCCCGCTGCCTTTCTGTGCCCCAGCCTCACCCACACTGGCGCAACACGCCTGAACAAGGTCTAGTGGCAGGGTGAACTCCGCATCGCCCCATGCCCTCCTGCTCTTCACCCGCTGGCCCGAGCCGGGCCGGGCCAAGACGCGGCTCATCCCCGCACTCGGTGCCGAGGGTGCGGCGAACCTGCAACGGCGCATGACCGAGCAGGCGGTCGGTCGCGCCTGGGCCTTCTGCGCCGCCACCGGCACGCAACTGCGAATCGCCCACGAGGGCGGCACGCCGGCGCAACTGCGCGAGTGGCTGGGCCCGCTCGCCTTCGAACCCCAGGCCGGCGGCGATCTCGGTGCGCGGCTCACGCACGCCATGCTCCGCGCCCATGCCGCCGGCGCGGCAAAGATCGTCATCATCGGCTCCGACTGCCCGGCACTGGCGGAAGAGCATTTAAGCAGGGCCTTTGCCGCGCTGGACAGTCATGACCTCGTGCTGCTGCCCGCGCACGACGGCGGCTACGCGCTGATCGGCCTGCGCCAGCCGCAGCAGGGCGTGTTTCAAAACATCCCATGGAGCACCGACCAGGTTACCGAGGCCACCCTGCAACAGGCCCACCGACTCGGCCTCAGCACCGCGCTTCTGGAACCGCTGCAGGATGTCGATGAACCCACCGACCTGCCGCACGCGGAAGTCGCGCTCGCCCAGGGCCGCACGCTCAGCGTCATCGTTCCCGTGCTGAATGAAGCCACAGCCCTTGAGTCGCTGCTGCCCGCACTGCAGGCGGCCGCGCCGCTGGAAATCCTTGTCGCCGACGGCGGCAGCACCGACGGCACGGCGGCGCTGGTCGAACGCCACGGCGCACGCCTCATCACCGCTCCGCGCGGTCGTGCCCGCCAGATGAACGCCGCGGCCGCGGTCGCCCGCGGGGAGTTTCTGCTTTTCCTGCATGCCGACACCCTGCCGCCGGCCGACTTTCCCGAACGCATCGCCCGCACGCTGTCGCCAAGCATCGCCGCGGGCGCCTTCCGCTTCGCCCTGCGCGAGTCCATCCCCGGCGGCCGCTGGATCGAAACCCTGACCCGCCTGCGCGGCTCACTGCTGTCCCTGCCCTACGGCGACCAGGGCCTGTTCCTGCGCCGCAGTCTCTTCGAGGCGCTCGGCGGTTTTGCCGACTGGCCGCTGCTGGAGGATGTCGATCTGGTGCAACGGCTGCGTCGCCTCGGCCGCATTCGCCTCGCCACCGCCAGCGCACCCACCTCCGCGCGGCGCTGGCAGCGCGACGGCGTGCTGCGCACCTTCCTGCGCCACCAACTCATCCTGGCCGGCTACCGACTGGGCGTGCCACCGGCGAAATTGGCCGAATGGCGCTGAACTCCCCCTGCCATCGACCCCGCCCTCACGGCCGACCCAAGGCCTGGCGCACCGCCTCAATCGTCGGCGTCAGGTCGGCACCGAGGGCGGTGTCGCGGTGCAGCAC
>JAEYYS010000121.1 GCA_023428335.1 Verrucomicrobiota bacterium
GGATGTGGGCCTGGTAGGTGCGGGCGACTTCGGGCGAGTTCTTGCGCTCCTTGCTGCCTTCCTTCCAGGTCGGATCCCAGACGTCCTCGCGGTGGCCGAGCGAGGTGTAGAACACCCGGCCCTTGCCGAAGTCCTTGCACCAGGCGATCGGGTGGTAGCCGGGCGTCTTGTCGTTCGGATGCTCGTTGAGACCCATCAGCGCGTGCACGGTGGCCGGATCGTAGTTCTTGAAGATGTAAATCTCGTCGAAGACACGCCAGGCCGAGGGAATGGGCTTGGTGGCGGGATGGGCGGGATTGTGCAGGATCGGCTGCACCTCGACCTGCTGCTTGTGGGTGAGGAATTCGCCGCCGAGCATGTCGACGTAGCCGCGGAAGGGATGGTAGGTGTCGCCGCCCGAGTGCATGGCAATGAAGGCCTTGCCCTCGCGGACCAGGTTGACGAAGCCCTCGCGGTCGGGCAGCTGCAGGTCGCCGGTCGTGTTGGCGAAGACGTAGCCGTCGTAGCCGCGCAGCTTGTCGAGGCTCATGTGCTGCGCCATGTGCGCGCGCACCGTGTCGTTCCAGGCGGCGTTGGCGCGGTTGAATTCGGCGAGCGCCACGCTGAACGTCTCCTGGCGCGCCTTGAAAGCTTCGTCGCTTTCGTTGGGCTTGCGTTCGGGGGGACGGCCGGGGCTCTTCGGCTGGCCGCCCTCCGGCTGGCGCACGAAGTCGACCGTGAAGGCGCCCGAGCTCTGGCCGATCTCGGCGAGCACCTTTTCGGCGGTCTCGATCGACGAGTGACGGAAGCCGGTGGTGACGGTGACGACGAGCAGTTTTTTCGGCGCCGCCGCGGCGGGCAGGGCAACGGCGGCGGCGAGCAGGGCAAGGAGGTGGCGGCGGATCATGGTGGTTGGAACAAGCACGGTGTCGGTGCCGGGCTTCTTGCTGGCAAATCCGCCCGGGTGTGCGAGGTTACCTGCTGCCATGGCCTGGTTCTACCTTCTTCTTGCCGGACTGACCGAGATCGCCTGGGCGGTTGGTCTCAAGCACACCCATGGCTGGACGCGCCCGGGTCCGAGCCTGATCACGATCCTGCTCATGATCGCCAGTTTCGGCTTCCTGTCGCAGGCCCTGAAGAGCCTGCCGATCGGCACCGCCTACGCGATCTGGACCGGCATTGGCGCGGTCGGTACGGTGGTGGTCGGCATCCTCTGGTTCGGCGAGCCGCGCACGGCGCTGCGCCTGGCCTGCATCGGCCTGATCCTGGTCGGCATCGCCGGCCTGAAGCTGACCTCGGGTCCGACCGCCTGATCGCGGGTAGATTTGCGCCCGGCCGGCGTTCCCAGTCCATGCCGAGCCGTCTTTTTTTTGCTCTCGCCGTCCTATGGGTCGCTGTCACCGCGCCCGCCGCCGAGCGACCCAACGTCCTGCTCATCCTGACCGACGACCAGGGTTATGGCGACCTCTCCCTGCATGGCAACCCGGTGCTGGAAACACCGCACCTGGATCGACTCGGTCGCGAGTCGGTTCGGCTTGACCATTTTCACGTCAGCTCGGTCTGCGCGCCGACCCGTGCCGCCCTGTTGACGGGTCGCTACACCCTGCGCACCGGCACACATGGGGTTACGCACAACCGCGAGGCGTTTCGCGATGGCGAGGTGACGCTGGCCGAGGCCCTGCGCGGTGCCGGCTGGCGCACCGGCTTTTTCGGCAAGTGGCACAATGGCGAGCAGTACCCGCACACGCCGACCGGCCAGGGCTTTGACGAGTTCCTCGGGTTCACCAACGGTCACATCAACGCCTACTTCGATGCCGTGCTGCTGCGCGGCGCGCAACCGGAGCCGACGAGCGGTTTCATCACCGATGTGCTGACCGATGCCGCGCTGGAATTCATCGAACGCCGCGCCGGCGAGCCTTTCTTCTGCCACCTGTCCTACAACGCGCCGCATTCGCCCTACCAGGTGCCGGACCGGTACTTCGACAAGTACAAGGCGCGCGGTCTCGACGACACCCTGGCGGCCTTTTACGGCCTGTGCGAGAACGTCGATGACAACGTCGGTCGCCTGCTCGGCCGGCTCGCTGAGCTCGGGTTGGCCGACAACACGGTCGTCGTCTTTCTCACCGACAACGGCGGCACGGCCGGGGTGAAGCATTTCAATGCCGGCATGCGCGGTGGCAAGACCAGCGTGCACGAGGGCGGCGCGCGTGTGCCCTGCTTCCTGCGCTGGCCCGCCGCCGCGTGGAAGCCGCGCGCGCTGCCGCAGCTCGCCGCGCATCTCGACTTGTATCCGACCCTGCTCGACCTCTGCGGGGTGATGCCGCCGCCCGGGCCCGCGGTGGACGGTCGCAGCCTGCGACCCTTGCTCGAAGGTCGTGCTGAGGACTGGCCCGAGCGCCTGATCTTCTTCCACAATCCGATCGACGAAACCAATCGCTATCCGGGGGCGGTGCGCAGCGCGACGCATCGGCTGGTGCGCGAGATTTCAGGGCCGTCGGCCGGTTCCGCTGCCAAGGCCAACGATGCGAGTGCCAAACCCTGGCAACTCTACGACATGCTGGCCGATCCCGGCCAGAAGCGCGATCTCGCCGCCGCCCAGCCGGAACTCGTGGCACGTTTGGCGCAGGCCTATGACGCCTGGTTTGCGGAAGTCACCCGCGAGGGCCGCGCGCGTCTGCCGCTGCCGGTGGGGCATGAGGCCCACAACCCGGTCGAGCTGCATGCGCCGCAGGCCTACTTCAGCGGTGGCCTGCGTTTTCATGCCGGCCCGGGCTTTGCCCACGACTGGCTGACCGGCTGGACTTCGGCGGAGGCGCGGCTGTGGTTTGAGGTCGAGGTGACGCAGGCGGCTGAGTATGCCGTTGAGATCGATTATGCCTGTCCCGAGGTCGAGGCCGGTTCGGTCATTCGCGTGCGCGCCAGTTCGGCTGCCGTGGAGGCGACCGTTAAGCCGGCGCCGATCCGGCCGGTCGAACTGCCGACCCGTGATGCCAAGGGTCGCGAGCGCTACCAAAATCGTGTTTGGAGCACGCTGTCGCTGGGGCGCCTGCGGCTTGAGGCGGGGCACCAGCAACTCGCGGTTGAGGTCGTGCGGCAGGCCGGTGCGCAGGTGATGGACTTCAAGCAACTGCGTTTGCGCCGGCTCTAGTCGGCCTGTTGAAC